>JAIQFR010000099.1 GCA_020073205.1 Terriglobia bacterium | reverse complement strand
ACCCCCGCCAGCCCTTCAAGGATCGCCGCAGCCAGGCGCTTGGCCTCGGCGCTCCCGTTGAACGCACCCGGCTGCCCCCCGATCTTCTCCTTACGCTTCATGGCTTCGCTCCCTCGTCGGCCGCGCCGGCTTCGAGGGGCTTCTCGCCTTCCACGTCCGGGCTCCCCGCCGCGGGCGTGTCCTCCTCCTCCTCAGACTCCGCGCCGTCGAGCACGACCTCCGGGCCGCACGTCACCGCCACCGGTGTCGGCCAGGCGAAGGCCTCCCCCGGCTCTCCACGCCGTCCCGTCGCTTCGAGATCGACCTCCTCGCGATGCCCATCCGTCCGCGTCAGGATCACCTTCCCGCCTTCGCCGTGCAGCGAGATCCCTTCTCCGGCGACCCGGCCCGCGAGGTAGAACGCCTGGCGCGGCACCCCGTCGCGCGCGAGATCCACCGCGTTCGCCGCCACACGCGCCGCAAGGGCTTTCTGCACCTCGGGCGCCGCCTCGAAGTACCGGTCCGCCGGCACGAGATTTTCGATCCCCTGATTGGTCCGCTGGAAGTTGTAGTAGTCGATGAAGAGCCCGACGCGTCGTCTCGCGTCATCGAGGCTCTGGAAGATCGCCCTCTCGGCGCACTCCCGCCACAGCGTCCCCCAGAAACGCTCCGTCTTCCCGAGTGTCTGCGGGTGCCGCGGCCGCGACACCACGTGCCGTATTCCACGACGATCGAGAAGCCGCGTGAAGGCGCTCCTCCCACGCCACGTCACGTACTGCGGCCCGTTGTCGGTCAGGACCTCCTCGGGGGCGCCGAAGTTTCGGATCCCCGCCTCGAGCACCTCGCGCACCAGCGCCCCAGACGCCGTCGCGTGCAGCCCGTACCCCACGATGAACCGGCTGTGGTCGTCCATGAATACGACCAGGTGGACCCGACGATTCTCCCGCTTCAGCATGAAAGTGAACAGGTCCGACTGCCAAAGCTGGTTCGGCTTCGCACGCTCGAAGAAGTGCGGCCGGTCCGGATGCGGGCTCGTCGGCAAGTCCGCCGACTCGTACCCCGCCTCGTCCAGCACCCGCAGGATCGCCCCCGCGCTCGCCGCGAAGCCCTCGCCCCGCAGCAGCATCGCGTGGATCCGCTCCGTGCCCCACTCCGGGTGCGACTCCTTCATCAGGAGAATCGCCCGACGCGTCGCTTCCGGAAGCCGGCTTCCCTTCGGCGCTCCACGCGGATGATCCGATAGTCCCTCCGGACCCATCTCGTCGAAGCGCCGGCGCCAGGCGTTCAGCGTGTGCGCCGATACCTGTACGATCTTCGCGAACTCGCCGCCCGGAAGCCCCGACCGCTTCCAGGCGTCCAGCACCAGAAACCGCTCCTCCGCCGTCAGCGTCGACCGGCGCTCGGACTCCTCATCGACGCGTGCCGGCGATCCCTCCCTTCGACCCGTCAACCGCCGGCCCCGCGGCGCGCTCGACGTCTCGACGTCGTCGCGCGCCGCGCTCTCACCCAACCCTTCAACCGATTCAGCCGCCCCAGATCCTGCAGGTCCCTCGATCCCGTCCCGCAATCTCTCGAACATCCCGTCCTCCTACTCGCGGCCTTCGGCCGCCAGAAGAAGGAGGGAATTTCTCTACCGATTTACGCCCTCAAACCCGGAAGGATTTCGGAGAGGAAGACACTCGCTTTCCGCGTACCAATCCTATCCTGGCGACGCCGGGGGCGTTAAGACCCCGTACAAGATAGCAGCGTGGGGACTGGTCGCGGCGTTCGTCTTGGGGCTCGTCGCTGCCGCGATGCTCATGTTCGGCACCTCGAACGATTCGGGCTATCTATACGGGATCGGCCTTATTGGATTGGCGGTTCAGGCGGTCATCGTCGTCGCAGCGGCAGCCGTGGTGACCGGATTGGTCTTGAGGTAAGTCATGGCGCTTAGTCAGGCAGAACTTCAAAAACTTCAACGAGCGTCCCTGGTGGATTTCTTCGAGAAGCATCGGGCAGTCTGGGAGACGATCTACAAGAATGCGTACGAGTACGCTGGGAAATACATCAAGGCCCCGGCGAAATTGCGACAAGATGACGTGATTGAGGCGCTGGTCCCAGCTTTGCAAGTTACAGAACTTCTTGGAAATACGTTGAGGGCGAAAAGACTACTCCAGAAGTACTGGGTGAGATATTTCGCTGACCTGATCGTAGACTCTCTCTGGACATAGGAGGAGCCGAGATGACGACAAAAGAAAAAATACACGCCGACGCCACGGCTTACATCGATCCGGTCATCAAGCAGAATCAGAAGTTCGGGATGGGCAGCGTCAGCAAGAAAGAGGTTTCGGATGCCGTGCGACAAGCCGAAGAGGCAGCGCACCGAGTTCTCTGCCAGGAAGAGTCGTAGCCACGTCGGCTAGGTTGGCCAAGGCCACCAGATTAGCCACGGGCCAAATCCTCCCCTCAATTCGAGCGGGCATTGTCCCGGAGCGTGTGCTTCGAGGTTTACGTCAGCGACGAACTACCGCTGACTGGTGACAATCCAACCTCTAGTTCTTTCCTGTCGTGGACGAAAACGTGAGACGGAATCCTTCCGGACATGCGCTCGGGATCGCAGTGTGGTCGGGGTTGATCATTGGGTCCTTGATCGGGGGGTTCCTCCTGTTTGCGACGGGGTTCTTCCGACCGCTCCAGACACTCATGCTCGCCCTTGTCGCGATTTGCACCCTCGCGGGGCCACTGGTGTCGGCCGTTAGGGTAGGGGCGTCGTCGGGCGAAGCGGGCACGTTGCCCGAGGGATGGCGCAAGACAAGCGCCCTTAGGGCCGCGGCTCGTCCCTGGATTCTGCTTGTCGCGCTGGGATGGATGCTCTTTTGGCGATTCGTTCTACCGATCGGCGGCGAAGGATGGAGCCGGGTCGTGTGGGCGATACTGGGACTTGGACTCGCGAGTTGCGGATATTGGAAGATGGCGCAAGCACGCCGCAGCCAGGAACCAAGAGAAGCTCACGGCGAAGGAACCCACCAAGACTGAAGCAGCGCTCGACGACCCGCCGGACAGGTCCGACCCAAGGCGACTTCCGGCGCCAAACCAGCCTTACGCTGACAGCTTCCATCGTCCTCGCTTGGCCGCGCTCGCGGTGGGGTTCCTTTACGGTGAGCGCGGCGTCAGGTCGGGTTGTCCCATCCATCCCGGGAACCCATATTCCCAGCAGCTTGATCACCGGGAGGATCATATGAAGGTCGCTCTGGCTGCGATGTCGGCATTGCTCATCGTTCTGCTTGGGGCCGCCGCCCCTTCTCCGACCCCGGATTCGCCGACGCCTGGCGCGGCTGCAAGCCCTTGCGAGCAAGGCCCGAAGCCAGCGTCGCTCAACGATTGGGTCCGCCGAGGAGACTGTCTCAGGGACGCGCAGGAACTCGACGCTGCCCTTGAGGCCTGTCAATCTGGACTCGCTGCATTCCCCGCGGGCTCACGAGACCTCTACATCTCTCTGGGCCTGACCTACAGCGAGATGCACCGACCCTTCGATGAACTGGCCGCATTCGAGTCGGCGCTCAAGTTCGACGCGGCCGACCCAGAAGCCCTTTACTTTGTTGGGATCGGCTATGAGGAGATATTCGCCTACCCAACAGCACTGGAGTACTTCCATAAAGTCCTCGCTACTCGACCCAACGACGGTCGCGCCCACCGCAACATTGGGTACGTGTTGCTCCAACAGGGAAAGCGTGAGGACGCGATAGGACCTCTTCAGACTGCCCTCGAGATCGACCCCGGCGACTGGAAAGCCAACCTCAATCTCGGGGCCGCGTACGGCGCCATTTGCAGCGCTATCGATCAAGAGTTGAGCGGGTTCGTTCCCGCCGAGCGCAGTGCCGGTGATCCAAACAGCCCCCCAATCCGGCGGCGGACGGAACTACTCGAGAAGCGGAAGAGGTTCGACTGCGCCAATCAGGCGACCAAACACGACCGGGAGGCCGCCCGGCTGCATCCCGAGGATGCCCGGACTTGGTATAACCTCGGAACAGGGCTCATGAGGAACCCGGGAAACAGCGTGGAGGCGATCGACGCGCTTCAACGAGCGATTGCGCTTAAGCCGGACTATTACGAGGCTTTACGCAACCTCACGATCGCCCAACAAGAGGCCGGACGGGACGCCGATGCCTACGAGACCTGCGGGAAGATCCAGAAGATATCCTCCGAGGACGCGTGGCTCGAAGAGACGAAGGCAGATCTCGAGGGGAAGTTGGGTCGTGTTGACGAGGCTATTATCAGTTATCGCACCGCGATCCAGCTAGCCAACGGTGATCCCGCCGTGTTGGGGCATCTGCATTCGTTCCTCGAAAGTCTGGGCAGGAGTGCAGAGTTCCAGCAGGACCTCGACAGGGCCAAGCAGCTTCGGCCCGACCTCGCGAGGTTCTACGACGAGCTTTTCCCTCGCCCCTGACGATTTCAGCCCGGCGGCTGGCGTCCGCCTGTTAACCACTTAACAGCTTCGGTCGTCGAGGTTCTGCGAAACCCACCGCCTGTTAAATCCCGTTAACAGCTTCCGAGAGAGCGGAGAGAGTTCTGACCTGGAAGCCGCACCCACGGGGGCTTCCTGTTAACGGAGAGAGCACGCGGTTACGCGGAAACGTTGAAAGGGCGCGCAGAAACGCGACGCTGGGGTGCGGTTGGACGGGGTGGAGTTCGTAGCTCTGGAAAGTTGGCTCCCCAAGTGATCGCGAGATACGAGTAGAGAGCGAGTTCGAGTCCCACTTGGGGGGGTCCCGACCAAGTAGGACTCGAACTCAACGCCAAAAGAGAGAACGCCTCCCAAGTGGCTGATGGCGAATAAGATACAGCGATCGTAAGGGTTCGTTCCAGCGGACTCGTATCTGCGGTGCACTTGGGGTCCAAGTAAACAGCATCGAACTGGAGAACATGTTCGAGGCGTGCGACGGCGCGTCACCACGAAAGCCACGGCATCAGCACGTACGCGATCCCGGCGTTCCTCAGGCAGGACGTTTAGGCTCTTCTCCGCTTCTCGACTGCCTGTCCGTCCGGTAGCTCGGGAAGACGCTCCCTGGCCGGCGGATCGCGAGCGAATGAGGGCGTCCTTGCACCGCGGCAGACCTCCCTAATGGCGTTGCTTCGATCGTCCTTTCGTCGTACTTTCCCTGCGGTAGTCGCTGGTCAAGACCACGCCCGGTAGGAGGGACTCACCCATGTTCGGCGTGACGATTTGCGTGCTCGTGGCTTCGATTCTGCCCACACCGCCGGCCGGATCCGACGTGCCCCGGCGGATCGACGTCGATTGTAGCGTCCATGGCGCCCTGGAGAAAGCGCTGACCAGGGCAGGGACGATTGGCAAGGTCGACATCTATCTCCACGGCACGTGCAAGGGGAACTTCGTCATCAACTCCGAGGACGTGACATTGCTTGACGCGACCGGCGATTCGGGTCTCGAGGCGCCGACGGGCGACACCAGCGACTCGCCGGTGCTCGAGATCGGCGACGTACGGGCCAACGTGCAGGGATTGTTCGTGAAGGGTGGCCAGATCGGAATCCTCGTTCACGGTTGGGACTCGGAGGTCTTCTTCTCCCAAGTGAGCGTCCACGGGCAGGGAAACTACGGACTGTTCGCGAACCGCGGCGCCCAGGTGCACGTCCTCGATTCCACCGTCGGCGACGGGCTCTACGGGATCGTGGTCAACGCCGACAGCTCGATTAACCTGCAGCGCGTGGTCGTGAGCCACTGCGATATCGGAGTCCTGCTCTTCTACGGAAGCCTTGCGGCGATCAATGACTCGACGATCGAGAACAACCGTGTGGCCGGCTTGAGCGTCGGGAATCGCTCCGACGCCAATGTCCTCGGAGGCGTGTTCCGCGAAAACGGTGGGGTCCATATCGCCGACGACGACTGGAGCAGCGTCACGCTCTTGAACGGTGTCGCGCTCGGTTCGGAAGGGGACGCCACGTCGTACGCTTTGAGCTCCAGCCGCAGCGCCTCGATCGACACGTACACGACCCCCGTCATTTACGGAAACGCGGGCGCGGGGGCTGGCGGGTCGCTTGCCTTGGGAAACACAGTACTCAACGGAGATCTGATCGTCACTCAGTTCGCGAACGCTCACGTGCGGAACTCGGAGATCGCCGGGGTGGTGGTCTGCATGGACGGCGGCGAAGCGATCTGCCGCCAGACCCCGACGGAGGGCGCATTCGATTGCCCCTCGCCGACGTGCGGTTCGCCGACCGCTGGTGTCGCCGCGCGCGTGCGCTCGGCGCCGGAGATCCCCGTCATCGAGGCGCCACGTTTCGAGCCGTCGTCGAGGCCGCGCTTGCGCCGCTGACCCGTCGGTGCGTGGTGCGCTGCCGAAGCACCCCTGCCCCGTCGTGGCGACCATCTCGCTGTCTTGTAATGAGCGACATGCGTGGCCCACCTCGGCGCGCACATCGTTCTCCTTGACTTCCTCCCCCGCCGCTGGCCCCATCGGACGGGAGGTGCCTATGCCCCACCTCGCCCCGCCGACCCTGACGGCCGCCGAGCAGAAGGCGATCCTGCGCGCCACGGCCATCTTCCAGGTTCAGCCGCCCGATCCTGTGGGTTAAGCCTCTCGACGCCCGCAGCCCAGCCATCCGACTGCCGCGGTTTGGTTGCCCTTATGGACAGTCGTGACCCGACGCCACGATCCTTGCATCCCTCGACGCACCCTGAGCTGGAACACCTTCATCGTAGCTTCCGCTGCCGCCGCAGTTCTGCCCACGCACGAGGAACCAGTAGCCGTCGCCAGTCGCCGGTGTGCCTGTATAGAGCAGCGACGTCGTCGTGCGGTTGTTATCCAGACACTCCTCGGTGCACGCGGTGAAGTCGCCGCCGCTGCTGCGCAGGCATCCCAGTGTTCCACGCACGATGTCGTAGCCCGTTGCGCCACTCACGGTGCCCCAGCTAAGCTTGGCGTCACCGCGGGACGTGTCAACGTTGAGGGACGGGGCGCCCGTGGGTGCCGCAGGTGCAGGGTCGCACATCCACCCCGTCCGCACCTTGTAGGCGGTCGTCGCGCAACTGGCGGTGTTGGCGCAGTTGAAGCTGATCCACCCGATGTTCTCCCCCCAAGCGTAGCCGCTGAAGTCGCCCGTTGCGGGGTCGATGGTCACACCCGACGTGGATGGTCCGAAGTTGACCCAGCCGACGTTCTCGGCCCAGGCGTAGCCAGATAGGACGCCATGTCCGTCGTTGCGCACGCCGTAGTTCGCGGTCCCGCAACTCAAGTCGTTCTTGCACGAGAGGCTGATCCACCCAGTGTTTTCACCCCAGATCCAACCCGACAGCTCGCTGTCACCCACTTGAACGCCTGGGTCACCGCCGACGGTCGGTTTCGCGTTCAGCCAGCCGACATTCTCGGCGTACGCGTACCGCAAGCCGTTGTTGCCGGGATCGATGTTGTCGGCAGCTGTCAATGTAGAACTCACAGCGGCGAAGAAGACGGCTAGGGCAAGTGGAGGAGCACCTCGGATCCGCTTATTTTCCCTCATGGCCTGTCGTCCTTACTGTGAAGGTGGAAGACAACACGCCACGTGAATCACCATGGTGCAATTCGACACAGCGAACGCCCCATTGTAGGTGCCGCCACCCCCGACCAGCCACATTCCGGTTGTGCCCGTGGTGCCCCACCCGTTGCAAGAGAAGTTGCCGCCAGAACTCACCGCCATTCCGGACACGTCGGTGTACCCACCGGTGGGAGCAAAGTACGGATGCACCCAGGCGCCGTTGTACGCTGCTAGCGATGGCCATTGAGACACAGGAGTGGACATGACCTCTTTGCTCGTACACATCCTAGCGTTGGGCCCGAACTCGTTCGTGCAGAGCTGGTTCATTGACCACCAACCATGGCTCCCGTCCGTGGTCGCGGTAGTCACCCCCCCGAACTGAAATGACCAAGTCTGGGCGGCGAGTTGATCGAGCTTGTTGTTGACCTGCTGCAAGGTCGACATCGTAGGTGCCGGCGGGCCCGGAGGATTCAGGTCGCCAGCGCCGACCCCTGCACAAGCCGCAATGAGTACCATCCCCGACACTGCGATCCTCTTTGGCATGGACATAGAGTTCCCCCTGTTGGACATCTGGGCAACGTTCCCAGGAGATAGGACAGTTGATCGAAAGCTCATGGCTGCGTCATAGCTCGCCCGCACGCTTCTAGGAAGCGAAGTGCAGTAGCACCCTCGTTACTGTCCACTCCGCATTGGCCAGACCCGGAAAACAGTGGTCTTACTGTGGTTGCTGGCGATGTCGCCGCCGGAAAAGTTCACGATCCACGCGTTCTGAAGGGCGAGTGCGTACGTCGTAGACGAGGCGTAGTCGTAAATCTGCACGTCCGTGAACGGATACCCTGGCGGCAGAGCTGGATTGGAGTGTCCGTAGTCGAGCAAGCTCTGCAATTCTCTTATGTTCGGCAGACGCCAATTGCCAGCTACCGATCCGTCGGTCAGCCCGCAAGCGCCGCTCTCTAAGGTATTCGCGGCCGCCAAGGCATTGGCCCAGTTGATCGCACCGAAACAATTAGCGTTCTTCAACCAAATCAAGCCCGTCAAGTTATCCCTGACCGTCCCATTCCCGTTATCCGTGAACCGTGGCGACACCGCAGTACCCATCTGATATTCACCGTCTTGGCCCGTGGTGGCACACGCGATGGACGCGCCGGATGGGTCCCAACATCCCGTCTGACCAGTCTTCGCCACTCCGATGGTGAGCATCGGGCTCAGCCTGTCATAGATCTGCTGCAGCGTGACCATGGTCGGTGCTGGCGGGCCAGAAGGCTCAAGACTACCGGCATGAGCGGCCAAACAGGCTGCGAGGAGTGCCAGGAACAGTACTACGAAGTGTCTTGAATACGGCATAGGAGTCCTCCTCTCGAAAGAACGCGAGACTTCGCAGGAGTCGCAGGCGTATGCGGCAGCGATCTTCCCCCCTGGCTGCCTCGTTCTTGTGCTGCGTTAGTTGACTCCCTTCTACCGCTGCGAGATTCCGAAGTCAAGAGGGTTCGCCTCCGACGACCCGAGGCTGACTCTGGACTTCCGCGAGCCACGCCTCGGCTTCGGTGCGCATTCCCCCTTGACTTCCTCCCCCACCCATGGCCCTGTCTTGGGAGGAGGTCGAGATGCCCCACCTCGCCCCACCGACCCTGACCGCCGCCGAGCAGAAGACGATCCTGCGGGTCACGGCCGCCAACGTCCGCGACCACGCCATCTTCTCGATGGCCCTCGGCACCGGCCTGCGCTTGGCCGAGCTCGTCGGCCTGGACGTCGGGGACGTGTTCGCGCCGGACGGGACGCCCCGTGTGCGGGTGCGGATCCGGCCCGAGATCGGCAAGGGTGGCCGGGCGGCGGACGTGTTCCTGCCGGACCGGCTGGTCACGAAGCTGAGGAGGTTTTGGCGGTGGAAACGGGACCGCCGCGAGGACCTGGCCCCCAGCGCGCCCCTGTTCTGCAACCAGTCCCGCCGCCGCATCTCCCGGCGCCGCGTCCAGTTCGCGTGGCGGACGTGGCAGCAGAAGGCGGGGTTCGACCGGCTATATCCCTTTCATTGCCTGAGGCACTCAGCCGTGACCGCCGTCTACCGGGCCACCCACGACCTGTTCCTGGCGCAGAGGTTCGCACGGCATGCGAGCCCGTTGACGACGGTGGTCTATACGCACCCGGGCGATGAGGAGATGTCGCGGAGGGTGCGGAGTCTTTCCTGCTAGCTTGACACCTCACCGCATCTCGTGCGGTACAATCTCAACGCATGTCCATCAAGGTCGATCGGCCTGACGAATGGAAGGCCGCCGCGGGGGGCGCGCTCAAAGCGCTCGCTAAGCGGGTCCATGATAGACCTTCGCGTCACGCTCTCTGATCATAGGCGTGGCTGCTGAAACGTCACTTGCAGAAGGATCTGCTCACCGGTCAGTGCGTTGTACATGACAGCGATGTCTCGTTCAGAGAATCCGGGCCGATCTGGGTCGTATGTTCGTCCTGAATAACACATGTACCCGGAGAAGACAAATGTTCTGCTTTTGGAGGCCCAGTATGCCACGGGATATCTTCTCCCCCACATCGCCTGACATGTCGTACTCGAATCGCTCTTGTCGTCGCTCATGTCCCACATCTGCTGCGCCAAGTTCTTGACGACAGTTTCTGCATCCTGGTCCGACTTCTTGAGAGTGCATGAAGCCATGACGATTGGTTCGTGTCCCTTGAATCCTCCTCTGGCGGGGATGCTAGACCAGATTGTCACCACTGCTTTCACTTCCGAAAGCGCGGCGCTGCTGCAGTCGGAGGCGTGATCTGCAGCGGCCGACATCGAATATGCGAGCGCGACGAGACCGACGTAGATGCCGACACGCAAGCCGATAACGTCGTGTCTCGGCGCGCAGGTGTGTTGAGGGCTGTCCGTGGCCGACCGATGGACTCCAGGCACGCGAGGCGAGCGCACACGTGAGAAATCAATGAAGTGATTCATCGCGACTCCCTTATCGGGTCCGGTCCTCACCAAGGGTCTCGTCGCCCCAAGAGCGCGTCCTCGCTGATACCTCGACTCACCTTGTGAATATTGGTTCTTCCCATGTAGCGAGCAACTGGAAGCGTTGAATCTGGCGAACCTCCTCCGTAGCCGCTCGAGAAGCACAGATTCTTGACCAGTTACTCCAGTTCGCCTTCCGTCTACAAAGACGAACTCCCGTGGTCCGCTGAAGACATTGCCGGCAGAGCTAAGTTACTCGTGCCAAGCTACTTATGCCCTCTTATGCCCCCCGGAAAGCGGCTCCGGCGGCTTCCCTGACGGCTCGGTCGTTCCTCCGACTTGACCTTCGCTGGGATTGCTCGTTGCGCTCTTCGGCGGGTAAACACGATTCTGGTCCGCGACGAGCGCGACGTTTGGGACCTCTTGTGGAGGGACAGATGGAAAGCAAACAGAGTTCGCCGTCCTTTCGTGAGTACGAACAGGTCTAGAGTCCCCTCTGTTGATCGAGAAGGCCGACCGGTTTTGCCCGCCGCTCCCGCCGTGTCACTTTACCGGTTCCCCTTGACTTCCTCCTCCACCGCTGGCCCTGTCGTGTCGGGAGGTCCTTACGCCCCACCTCGCCCCACCGACCCTGACCGCCGCCGAGCAGAAGGCGATCCTGTTCTGGCCGCCGATCGCGGTTGGGTGGAGCCCGATCACTGAGCGTACGCTGCTTGCGATCGTGACCGAAACGCGCGGGGCCTTCAGGGAGAAATGTGGCGGGGGCAGCCTTCCGAGTCCTGCATGCGATGGACTTGACCCTGTTTCGTCTAGTATTCGCTTAGACGAAACTTACCCGTCCAGGGGGTAAGATCCATAAGATTGACGTAGAATCTGGCAGTGGATCCTCTCCAGAACCCTTACCGCCCAGGCGCGGGAACGAGGCCACCCGCGCTGATCGGGCGAGATGAACTTATCGATCGGTTCGGCGTCACGTTGCGACGTGCGCTGGGACGGCAGCCAGGCAAGAGCCTCATGCCGATCGGTCTTCGAGGCGTGGGCAAGACGGTCTTGCTGAATCGCTTCGCTGAGATCGCCGAACAAGAGGCGCTTCGTGTCGCCTTCATAGAAGCTCCGGAGACAGGCGACTTCCGCACCTTAATCGCGATCCGCTTGCGGAAGGTTTTGCTGCAACTCGAACAGCGCGGGCCTGCGGCCGCAGTTTTGCGGGCCATGCGCGTACTCAAGACCTTCAGCCTGAAGCTCCCCGACGGCACGACCATTGCTCTCGATGTCGATGCGCTTAAGGGCGAGGCTGACTCTGGAGTCCTCAGCCAGGACCTACCTGACTTGTTTGTCGCGGTGGGCGAGGCCGTGGCGCACCAGGAAACGGGCCTTCTACTCGCGATCGACGAGGTTCAGTATTTGTCGGGCGACGAACTCGGGGCCCTGATAACGGCCATTCATCGAACCTCGCAAAGAGACCTTCCCGTGGTCCTGGTGGGAGCTGGCCTGCCTCAACTTCCGGGACTGGCGGGTGACGCTAAGTCCTATGCGGAACGCCTTTTCGATTTCCCCGAGGTCGGGTCGCTCGCTGCGTCCCAGGCCGCCGACGCTCTCTTGATTCCTGCGAACAAGCTTGACGTCGACTTTACGGATGACGCGGTTCGACAGATTGTCGAGGAAGCCCACGGCTACCCTTACTTTCTACAAGAGTGGGGTTACCACGTTTGGAATCATGCGCCGACCCAGGTCATCACCCTCGATGATGTCCGCTCCGTCCGTCCGAGCGTAATCGACCAATTGGACCGGAATTTCTTCCTCGTCCGCTTCGACCGATTGACTCCAAAGGAGAAAGAGTACCTTCGGGCAATGGCTGAACTCGGGCCCGGCCCCCACCGATCTGGCGATATCGCCGCTCGCCTCGGAGTGAAGGTGGAGTCGATAGCGCCGCGACGATCCGATCTGATCGTCAAAGGGATGGTCTACAGTCCTGCCCATGGGGATACTGCGTTCACGGTGCCGATGTTCGATGAGTACTTGAAGCGTGCCATGCCCGACTGGTCTTCGAGGGGGAATGTGCGGTAACACTGGGCGAACGAGCTCGGGAGATCACGGATGCCCCACCTCGCCCCGCCTACCCTGACCGCCGCCGAGCGGAACGCTAACCTCCGCACCTGGCGCCGGACTTCCCTCGAGCGATAGGGAGTACCTGCCGACTCCGCACGGGAGTAGAACGCTTGGCGGTGTATCCTCGCGCCTGGGCCGGGCTGACCCGATTCGTAATTAACGGCGCCTTGGGGGCGGCACCGCGAAGTCCCGCCGATTTGTAACGGCTTGGACAAGAACACCAACAAAGTCCGCGCCAGGGTCCGATCGGGTCAGCCCGCCCGCTCGCCGTAATCGGCCTGCGCTTCCCGCATCGATCCCCTCGACTTCCTCCCCCACTGAGGGACCCTGTCCGTGGAGGTCTCCATGCCCCACCTCGCCCCGCCAACCCTGACCGCCACCGAGCAGAAGGCGACGCCTTCATCCCGCGGGGCTGAGAACAAATGGGATACCTGCTGTTCAGAAGTCGTCGTTCCTGATGGAAGGCGAACTTCGGCTTAGGAACAGAAGAGTCCCTGCGGAAAGGACCTGATCGACGAAGACCCGGTCTATCGTTTCCCGGTGCCGTAGGTCGGCGTGTTCCGGTGACAGATCTGGCACATCCCGAGAGCATTGCTCAGTGTGTCGGGCCCGCCGGCGGTGACGTGATGCACCGCCCAGTCGCCCCGGAGATCAGCATTACACCGGCCGGTGTGCTGTTTGCAGGTCTTCATCGTGCATTCGCACTTGCCGTTCGCGCGCTTGAACACATTGTGTCCCTCACGAAATCTTTCTCTGTCTGAGGATCGAAATCGGTGGAGTAATTCGCCTCCTTCGGATCAAGAGAAAACCCAGCTCGATCAGCGCGCGGCTGATCGCCACGCGATCGATCGAGGCCTGTTCACGGTGTTGCAGTTGAGCCATCGGCAGCCATCCACGCTGAGTGTACTCCTCCCGAGCGAAGCCTGAGACGGTTTCCTCAAAGGCCTCTCTTTCCCTCTCCAGGATCGGTCGGCGCCACATCCAAGACTCCTGCGGCGTGGGCGCGCCCACGCCGTGGGGCCGGCCCGTCTCGTTGGCTTGCCGCAGCGCGACCTCGATGTCGTCGCACGTCCACTCGCCGGGCCGGTCGTCGAGGGCGGCTTGCCAGAACGCACGGACCTTGATCGATCCGATGCCGGCCTCCACGGAGCCGTTGTACTCGGGCGTGCCCTCGGGTGAGTAGAGCGCATGCACGCCTTCGCGTCGTAGGAAGGCTTTCACGTCCTCGGCGACGAAGGGTGAGCCGTTGTCGCTCTTCAGCACCAGCGGCCTGCCAAACCACCGGAAGAGCGACTCCAGGACTCGGATGACAAGGCTGGCACTTTCCTCGAGCACGGGGATGGCGACGAGGACGCAGCCCGACGCGAGATCGCGCACGACCAGTAGGCGCGTGTACAGCCCCTCGATCGGCATGGGCGGGATGGCGAAGTCCATCGCCCACACCGCCCCAGCTCGCGTCCACCGCAGCGTGTGGACGATCCACGCGGCCTTGCGGAGAAAGATGTCCCGACAGCGCCGCTGCAGGTCGACGAGCGCCGACCGTGCAACCTCCGGGAAGAGACTCTGCAGCGTCGGGAGCCCCACCTGAGGACCCATGAGCCCGAAAACCGCGAGGATCGACCACCGCTGATCGGGGCCCACGGGTTCGAGCGGACGACCTCGCTCCCGCGGATGCAGGTGATCCGTGCTCCACCGCATACGCCACACGCCGAGGGTGGACGGGTCGAGCCCGAGCCGGACCGCGGCCTGTGCCATCGAGAGGCCGCGCCGGCGCGCCCAGCGTACGAAGACCAATGCCGAAATGCGCGCGATGCGCTCGGCCTCCCGGCGTCGCCGCTGGCGTCGGGGTCCCCGCCGGCGACGCTCGGCTTTCCGCTCCCTTAGCCCGTCGAGCACCGCGTGGATCCGGCTCATGTGCCGCTCCCAGGCTCGCCGGATCCTTGCCGCAATCGGCGGCGCGCCTGCCGTGCTTTTTTTTTGATGTCCGCTCGCGCTTTCCGCGTGAGCACGTGCGGCATCGCCAGCGCGATCTCCGTCCGCACGAAGGCCGCCTGCAGCTCGAATCTCAGATCCTCGTTCTCGCGCTCGAGGGCCTCGAGGCGCTGGGAGTCCCCCTCGGGACCCTTCCGCTTGGGTCGCCCCGACGCTCCCGGTGCCAGACCGTCGAGCGCCGCCTGCAGGGCCTCCCGCCGCAGCTCGTGAAACCGCGACGGACTCACGCCGAGCTCCTCGCACGCGGACTCGACGCTCCGCTCGCCCGACAACGTCTCGAGCACGACCCTGAGCCTTCGCTTCGTCTCGTTGTCCCCGTCGAGATGGTCCGCGTGCTTCGGGCCCTCAGGAGGTCGTCCTGCGCTCATCGTCACGCCTCCTTGGACGCGGGCTCGATGATCGGCTGCACCTGCCTCAACGCCGCTGCCACCCGGGTCGCTCGCACCATCGCCCGGCGCGTCCGGCGCTTGCGCTTCCCATCCGGTCCGAGCTTACCCTCCGGCCGCGGCGGTGGCAGCCCGATCGTCCGCTGTGCCGTCCGTACCAGCGCCTGCGCACGTTTGAGCTCCCGCTCCAGTCTCTCCTTCTCGCGCTCCAGCGTTGCGATCTCCGCCTGCGGACTCCGTCGCCGTCCCCGAGGGCGCGGCTCGAGCGATGCCACCAGCCCCTGAAGCGCGCGGGTCTCCAGGTGGTAGTACCGCGTCATCGAGATCCCGAGAGCCTCGCTTGCCTCCTGTGGGCCCCGCACCCCCGCCAGCCCTTCAAGGATCGCCGCAGCCAGGCGCTTGGCCTCGGCGCTCCCGTTGAACGCACCCGGCTGCCCCCCGATCTTCTCCTTACGCTTCATGGCTTCGCTCCCTCGTCGGCCGCGCCGGCTTCGAGGGGCTTCTCGCCTTCCACGTCCGGGCTCCCCGCCGCGGGCGTGTCCTCCTCCTCCTCAGACTCCGCGCCGTCGAGCACGACCTCCGGGCCGCACGTCACCGCCACCGGTGTCG
>JAIQFR010000098.1 GCA_020073205.1 Terriglobia bacterium | reverse complement strand
AGGGGAGGTCCTTCTCGGACCGCTCCAGGATCGGGATCGCGTGCGCGGGATCGCCGGCCTCGATCGACGCCGCGAGCCGGAAGGAGTCGAACACGGCCCGCGCCTCCGGGCTCGCCGCGCGCGCGGCCTCCCCGTCCAGGAACGCGAGCCACTCCGCGGCGGTCGCCTTCGCGCCCGCCTCGTCGCCCGCGTCCTTGCGCGCGTCCACCAGGGCGGAGTACAGGCCGGCGCGATCGTCCGCGGGCATCTCGATACGCGGCTCGCCGACGGCGGACCGAACCCGCGCGTCGAATTCCGCGACCGCCGGCTTCTTGTCCGGCCCCTCGAGAGCCATGGCGCACTCGAGACCGGCCATGGCCACGTTCGCGTAGTGCGGCGTCCGCTCCTTCGGCAGCTCGGCTCGGGCGGTCTCGACGCACTCCTTCGCCGACGGGGGCGCGGACAGCAGACCGAGCAGGGACTCCACCGCTCGATCCCGGCTGGGCCATTCGGCAGGTGCCTTCGAGATCGCGTCCCTGTACGCCGCGGCCGCGTCGGCGCTCTTGCCGGCGCCGAGCAGCCGGTCGGCCGAGGCCAGGACCACGTCGGCGCCGCTTCCCTTGCCCCGCAGCGTCCGCTCGCCGTCGTCGAAGAGCTTCTCGAGCTGGGGGACCGTGGCGCTGCCGACCCAGCGCAGGATCACCTGCTCGGTGTCGGGATCGATCACGAGGAGCGTGGGGTAGGCCTCGATCGGGTACTTGTCCAGGAAGCCCGCGTTCTTCTCTTTCTCGGTGTCGACGGATAGCCAGACGAACCGTCCGGCCTGCCTCTCGAGCGCGTGATCGGTGAACACGAACGCGCGCATCGACTGGCAGCTATGTCACCAGGGGGCCCAGGAATCGGCGAAGATCGGCAGCTTCCGCGCCTTCGCATCGTGGAGAGCCTGCGCGTAGTCGTCCGCGATGAACGGAAGGACCTCGGCGCGCCTCGCCGTACTCGGTCCCGCGCACGACGAAGCGAGCACGGCAACGGAAGCGGCCGCCAGCGTGGCGGCGACGGTCTGAGTGAATCGCAAGGCTACCTCCTCCCCGAGGCCGGACCTGGAGAAGCCCCGGGGCATCCGGGACGCGGAATCATCCCACGGATTCGCCCTGCGGGCGAATCTCCGCCCCCAAGGGTCGTCGGTCCGGACTCCTTCGTGGGAAGGAGTCGACGGTCGACGCTCAGGAGGATAGGCTGGGGCCGGGGGGTGAATCCATGAAGCGAACGCTTCGGCTCCTGCTCGTCGTCATCGCCGTCGGGCTCCTGCCCCCGACCTCCGCGCGAGGAGGCGAGGAGAAGAAGGGCGACTGGGGCCCCCTTCAATTCCTCGTGGGCGACTGGGTCGGCGGAGGCGGAGGGCAGCCCGGCCTGGGCGAGGGGGAGTTCTCGTTCCACCCCGAATTGCAGGGCCGCATCCTGGTGCGGAAGAACTACGCCGCCTATCCCGCGACGAAGGACCGCCCGGCGTCCAGGCACGACGACCTGATGGTCGTCTACCGGGAGTCCGAGGGCGGGCCCCTCCGGGCGATCTACTTCGACAACGAGGGGCACGTCATCCGGTACGCGGTCACCGCGCGTCCGGGCAAGAGCGCCGTGGAGTTCCTGAGCGAGGCGTCAACGTCCGGCCCGCGATTCCGCCTGACCTACGCGAAGACGGGAAGCGATTCGGTGGACATCGCATTCGAGATCGCACCACCCGGTAAGCCGGACGCCTTCTCGAAGTACATCGACGCCAAGGCGAAGCGCAGGTAGCCGGAGAAGACTCCGGGACCGGTGGACCTCACTCGTAGTGCTTGACCGACGGCCAGAGCTTCGCAATCGGGACCTTGGGGTGGCGGGCGATCCAGATCGGCATCTGGTTCCGCCACGGCATGCAGGATCCGCACTCGTGGATTCCGGCCAGCTCGAACTCCTCGAAGAGCTCCGCCAGCCGCCGCTCGTCGTCGCCGAGCACGATGGCGACGTCGACCGGATCGGGAGGAGGTCCCCACAGGAAATAGCTGTTCTGGCCGGTGTAGGCGGGCGGCAGGCCCCGCTTTCGTCCCAGCCACTCCACGGCCCCGGCCGGGCCGTACGCCTGGGCGAACACGACCGCTCGCCT
Organism: Terriglobia bacterium; assembly: GCA_020073205.1. Lineage (NCBI taxonomy): Bacteria > Pseudomonadati > Acidobacteriota > Terriglobia > Terriglobia bacterium. The sequence continues at coordinate 13,496 of JAIQFR010000098.1, read as the reverse complement.
ACGATCCGCCGCCGGGAGCGTCTCCACCGCCGCGGCGACGTCGTCCACCAGCCGCTCCCACCCGAGGCGATCGGCGAAGTACTGCGGTATCGGCGTTCTCTTCCCCTCGCCGCGCTCCATCTGCGGCGCCCCGCCGACGAGCCGCATGTACCACGCGAGCGATTCCGGCGGAAGGACCGGCAGCCCCATGGGCGCCAGGAGCAGGCCCCACGCCGCGAGCCACGCCGGAACGCTCCACCGCAGCCACCGCCACCGCGGCGCCCGCGCCGCCACATCGAGCGCGGCCCCTCCGGCGGCGAACAGCAGCGGGTAGATCGCGGCGATCCGGTCGGGACGGCTCTTCTGCCCCACGAGCATCAGGCCGAGCAGCGCGAGGTAGATCCAGGCGAGGTGGCGGAGGAGGATGCCGTCGCGGCGACTCCACAGGAGCCACAGTCCCGCGATCCAGACCGGGAGCGCTCCAGGGCTCGTGACCAGAATCTGTTGGAACAGCACCTCGAGAGGCGGCGTCCGGACGTTCTTGTACAGGTCGGCGTTCCGGTAGAACTCGAGCGACGGCCAGCCGTGAGCCACCTGCCAGAGCACGTTGGGCGCGGCGAGCAACGCCGCGATCCCCGCTCCGAGCCAGAGCCACCGTCCCGCGAGGTGCCGGCGCGCCGGGGTCAGCAGGAGTCCGGCCGCGAGCCCCGCCGCGAAGAGCACGACCGTGTGCTTGTTCTCGAGCCCGATTCCCGCGACCGCGCCGAAGAGGAGCCAGAGGCGCGGCTCGTTTCTCATCTCGATCTCGACGAGGATCGCCGCAGAGGCGAGCCAGACGAGCGGCTCGAGCGCGTTCATCGAGTAGAACCCGAAGAGCACGCCGAAGATCGGCGCCGCCAGCACGGCGCCGCCGGCGATCCCCTGGCCGAGGCCTCGAGCGCCGAGCCTTCGCGCGAGACGGGCGGTCAGCCAGACCGTGAGCGCCCCGGCGAGAGCCGCCGGCAGCCGCAGCGCGAGGCGTCCCTCGCCGAGGATCTCGCGGGAGAAGCGCAGGAGGAGGATCGAGAGCGGCGGATGGTCCACGTACCCCCAGTCGAGGCGGCTCGAGCACGCGACGTAGTACAGCTCGTCGATGAAGAACCCGTAGTAGGGGAGAAGCGCCGCGCCGAGCCAGACCGCGAACGCCGCCGCGGCGAGGATCGCGGGGACGCCTGGAGGCGGAGTACGGAATCGGCTCATCGCTCCGCCGTCGCGATGTTCCCGGCCGCCACGTGGCGAGCGATGAACGGAAGCAACCCCTGCTCGATGCGCTCGCCGAGCCGGTCCCAGTGCCCTCCGTCGTGCTCATTGACCTCGGGCTCGATCCCCGACTGCCGCAGGAGATCGGCCACCCGCCTTGCGCCGCGCGGGACCCAGGCGAGCGCATCGTTCCGGCCGATGTCGAGTCCGATGGCGCGGAGCGATCGCAGCCCCTCGCGGTGCGCGGCGATCTTCGCTTCCCACCCTCCGTAGCCGTCCTCCCAGAGCCTGCGGCGCTCGGGGTCCATAACCGTGGTCCCGGCGCTCTCGCGCAGGGGATAGGCCATGAAGGGTGGCCCTCCGCCCGGGTCGGGAGCGAACGCGGCGCCATAGGCGTACGCGAACGCCCGAGAGCGGTTGAACCTCTGGCTGTTCGCGGCGTAGAGCTCCCCGACGAACTGCAGGAGCCGCGCGGGTCCCTCGGCCGCGGGCCAGCCGGCGATCCGCTCGCTCTCGATCCGCCAGGCTTTCACGAGCGCAGGCCGCGACAGCATCCCTTGATCGTCGAGCCCCTTCTCGTCGAACACCTCCGGGCTCAGCGCGTAGACCGCGCCGAAGAGGTCCGGGTGGCGCATCGCAAGGTGGAGCGCCCCGAGCCCGCCCATGCCCTCGCCCGCCAGGAGCCGCGCCTCGCGGCGGCGGATCGTGCGGTAGTGCGCGTCGATCCACGGGACCACGTCGAGGACGACGTCGTCCTCCCACCGCCCGGTGACCGGCGAGTTCACGTAGAACGAGCCGCCCAGCGCGTTCCGGCCGTTGACGATCACGGCGATCGCCTCGGCGCCCGGGTGCGCGGCGCCGTGGGCGGCCATGACGCGCCTCAGGTCGAGGCCGTTGAACGAGCCATCGATGTACTCCGTGACGTCGGTGGTGAACCCGGGGAGGAAGTAGATCGTGGGGTACGCGCGGCCCGAGGAAGCGTACGAGGCCGGCAGCAAGACCAGCGCGGGTTGCTCGGGTGCGTTACTGAGCACGCTCCCGGCGAGGGAAGGGGCCGGGATGGCGACCCTGCCTTCGCCCGGGCCGGCATCCGGCGAGCGGGCGCAGCCCAGCAAGGCGCACGAGGAGGCGATGCAGAGGGTCAGTTTCCGGGCCTTCGCGAGCGGGCCGGGCATGAGGCCATGATAACCCGCGGTTCAGGAGCGCGTCCGAGGCCGCTCCTCAAACTATAATCGCCGCGGGTCCGCAACTCGCGGGAGTGAGCCATGAGCGAATCGACGCACGGTAGTCTCGTCGCCAGGGTGGAGCGTCTCGAGCGGGAGAACCGCCGCCTCAAGCGCGTCGCGCTCTCTGCGGCCGTCCTGGCGGTCGCGGGGCTCCTCCTCGCGCCGTCCGCCCCCAAGAAGGAGGCCGTGAAGGTCCTGAAGGCCCGCGAGATCCAGGTCGTCGACGACGTGGGCGCGACGCGCATCACCATGAAGGTCGAGGCGAACGGCGACCCCGCGTTGAGCATCAAGGGACCGACGGACGGCGCCATCCAGCTGGCGCTGGTCCAGGGCCGTCCGGTCCTCTCGCTCAGCGACGAGAGCCGCGTGCGGGCCAACCTCGAGATCGGAAAGGACGGGACGATCCTCGACCTCGGCGACGCGGAGGGAAGGCGAGTCGCCAGGCTGGTGGCGGGGGGTGCCGCGGGGCTCGTGGTCGACGACTCGAAGTCGGCGGGGACCGAGGCGTCGCTGCTCCTGAGCGACAAGGGCCCGGCCCTTTCCCTCTCGTCGCCCGGCGACCGGGGCGACGCGTCGGTCACGCTCCTGGCCTCGCCGGATTCCGGCCCCCTGGTCGCCGCCAGCAAGGGGCTCGCGGCGGCCAGGCTCGACGTCTCGCGGGGCGGCGATCCCAGCATGACCATCTCGGACGCCGAGGGGCGCGATCGCGCCGTGCTCGGGGTCACGAAGCTCGAGGTCGAGACGAAGAGGAAGGGTAAGGCGGTGGAGAAGCAGAGGACCGATCCCGCGTCGCTCGTCCTCTTCGACGCGCGGGAGACGGTGGTCTGGAAGGCCCCCTGATCCGCCAGAACCGCGTCCAGCCCGGGACGTAAACACTCACGGCTCCCGTCGAGCGCCCGCCGGAAGCGGGCGCCCCGGGGAGGGAGGACCGCCATGCGAAGAGGTGCCGCCGCGACCGCCGCGCTGGTTCTGCTCCTTCCCGCCGTCGCGCTCGCGCAGGAGCCCGATCCGTACCAGTGGCTCGAGGAGATCGAAGGAGCGAAGGCCGTCGCCTGGGTCAAGGACCAGAACGTGAAATCGCAGGCCGAGCTCGAGGCCGTTCCGCTGTACAAGCCGATCTTCGCGAAGAGCCTCGAGATCTTCGATTCCGAGGCGCGCATCCCGTACCCCGATCTGAAGGGCCGCCTCGTGTACAACTTCTGGCAGGACAAGGCGCACGAGCGGGGGATCTGGCGGCGGACCACGATCGACTCGTATCGAACGCCGGAGCCGGCGTGGGAGACCGTGCTCGACGTCGACGCGCTCTCGAAGGCCGAGAACGAGACGTGGGTCTTCAAGGGCGCGGAATGCCTCCCGCCGGAGTACCGGCGCTGCATGGTGAGCCTCTCCCGCGGCGGCGGCGACGCGGTGGTCCAGCGCGAGTTCGACGCCGAAACCAAGAGCTTCGTCAACGGGGGGTTCGCTCTCGCGGAGGCCAAGAGCAGCGCGAGCTTCAGGGACAAGGACACGCTCTGGGTCGCGACCGATTTCGGCACCGGCACCCTGACCTCCTCCGGCTACCCCCGCATCGTCAAGCTGTGGAAGCGCGGCACCCCTCTCGCCGAGGCGCGGACGGTCTTCGAGGGGAAACAGGACGAGGTCGGCGCCGGGGGCGGCAGCGTCTTCAACCCGGAGGGGCGCTACGACGTCGTCGTGCAGGACCTCACCGCGTTCACCTCGCGGGTCTACATCGTCCTCGACAACCGCCTCGTGCGCCTCGCGATCCCCGAGGACGCGTCCCTGAAGGGGATCTTCCGCGACCACGTGCTGTTCTCCCTCAGGACCGACTGGAAGCCCGGCGACACGGCCTACCACCAGGGGGCGCTCCTCGCCGCCCGCCTCGACGACCTCCTCCAGGACCGGAAAGTACTCACGGTGCTCTTCGAGCCGACGGAGCGCTGCTCCCTCGACGAGGTGTCGCACACCCGCGACCGCGTCCTGATCACGACCCTCGACAACGTGCGCGGAAAGCTCTACCGCCTCGCGCTGTCGGCGGGAGCGTGGACCCGGGAGGAGGTCCCGCTGCCCGGCCGAGGGAACGTCGGCGTCGCCGCCGCGAGCGAGGAGGCCGACCTGTTCTTCTTCAATTACCAGGATTTCCTGACGCCCTCGTCGCTCTTCCTCGCCGAGAGCGGGAGCGCCGAGAAGGTGAAATCGCTCCCGGCGTTCTTCAACGCGGAGGGGATGCGCATCGAGCAATACGAGGCGGCGTCGAAGGACGGCACCAAGATCCCGTACTTCGTGGTCACGCCCAAGGGGTACGAGGCCGGCCACGACGCCCCCACGCTGCTCTACGCCTACGGCGGCTTCGAGGTGTCCATGGTGCCGAGCTACAGCGGCACCCGGGGCGCGGCGTGGCTCGAGCGCGGCGGCGTCTACGTCCTGGCCAACATCCGCGGCGGCGGCGAGTTCGGACCACGCTGGCACCTGGCCGGTATGAAGGAGAACCGGATCAAGACGCACGAGGACCTGGTCGCCGTGGCCGAGGACCTCGTGACGCGCAAGATCACGACGTCGCGCCACCTCGGGGTCGAGGGAGGCTCGAACGGCGGCCTCCTGGTCGGCACCGCGTTCACGCTGCGCCCCGACCTGTTCCACGCCGTGGTCTGCCAGGTCCCGCTGCTGGACATGAAGCGGTACTCGAAGCTCCTGGCCGGCGCGAGCTGGATGGACGAGTACGGGAACCCCGAGAAGCCGGAGGACTGGGCGTACATGAAGACGTGGTCGCCGTACCAGCTCGTCAAGAAGGACGTGCAGTACCCCAAGGTGTTCTTCTGGACGACGACGCGCGACGACCGCGTCCACCCCGGCCACGCGCGCAAGATGGTCGCGAAGATGCTCGACATGGGCCACCCGGTCCTCTACTTCGAGAACATCGAGGGCGGCCACGGTAGCGGCGCCGTGAACAAGCAGCGCGCGACGACGACCGCGCTCGAGTACGCGTACCTGTGGGAGATGTTGAAGTAGGTTCTTCGGGGCGGCGGCTCGACGACCTCGAGGCAGGCCGGGCGGATGGTCCCTGCCCCGAGCCGCAGGGCGCGGGGTTTCGCCCGAGAAACCCCTGACGGCTGCCTGTAGGTCAGCCCCACGTGCCGTACCGTCCATACTCGATGTCCGAATGCCACGCTGCGGCCGCTCGGCTTCCGTGCGGCCGCGTTGACGGGAGAGCGCAACGTGAGTACATTGTGGTCACACCCGGAGGTGGGGACCATGAAGGCGCGTCTCGTTCGAATCGGAAACTCCCGGGGCATCCGCCTCCCCAAGCCGGTCATCGAAGAGGCGGGCCTCGCGGAGGACGTCGATATCCGCGTGAGGGATGGCGCGATCATCATCACGCCGGCTTCCCGGCCCCGCTCCGGATGGGCTGACGCAGCCCGCCGGTCGAGGCAGCGGGGCGACGACCGGCTGACCGACGAGGTCACGCCGACGCGCTTCGACGAAGAGCAATGGCAGTGGAAGTAGCGGCCGGGATCCGTCGCGGCGACGTCTTCCTCGTCGATCTCGCTCCGACGCGCGGCGGCGAGATCCGAAAGACGAGGCCCTGTGTGGTCGTGTCGCCGGACGAGCTGAATGCCCATCTGCGAACGTTCCTGATCGCGCCCCTCACGACGGGCGGACACCCGTACCCGTTTCGCATTCCGTGCCGCTTCCGCGGTAAGGCGGGGTCCATCGTTCTCGACCAGATGCGCGCCGTCGATCGGGAACGACTGGCCCGGCGGCTCGGGAAGCTTGCGCCCGCGACCCTGACCAGGGCGCTCGTCGTGCTGCAGGAGATGTTCGCGCCGTAGGCGGCGGGAGGGCTGCGCTGGCGTGTCTATCCCACGCAGATCAGGCAGGCCGAGACGGGGGATGCCAAGCCGAAGGAACTCCTTGCGTCTCGGGATTGTCGACCACCCCTCCGCCAAGCCCGGTATCGAACCTAGGGGACGCACCGAGCCGTAAACCAAAGGGTCGGAGTTCGAGTCCCTCCTGGGGAGCCAAACCACCGGATACAACAAATCGGGGTTCTGCTTAACAGGCGAGCCCGGGATCTCAAGCTTTTCCGCGCTCACCTCCGCGAAACTCGCGACCTTTTCCGTCCACAAATACGGTGCGCGCTCTCCAACGGCGTGGTCTCCCCCGACGAAGTGGTTAACAGCGGCCGGTGCGGCGGTACGGCTCTCTCGCTCTCCCGGCCCAGAGGAGAGCCGCGGCCTCGACGCCCAGCGGAGAGAGTTCGCGCCGTCCGCGAATACGAAGAGTTGGTTGAATGTTTCCGTGGCCGCCCCTGAGATGTTGCGAGTTCGCAACGGCGTCGTCGTAAAGTACGCGGGAGAGGGTCCCGAGGGCGGTATACTGCTCCCAGCTTTCTGAGGCCCGTGCGGTCCATTCGCAGGAGGAGTTCAACCATGCGTAGACTCCGGCCGGCGTTTCTTGTGGCCCTGGCCTTCACCATGGTGGCCGCGTCGAATGCGTTCGCGGCGCCCGTCATCCAGATCACAGGCCCCCTGGACGAGGCGAACGTCAACCTGACTGGAGGGCCTCCGGATCTGGTCGATGTGACCTACCAGGTGACCGGGAACATATGTACGGGCGTCAAGAGCACATACGGCATCGTCCCGTACGTGAACGGGGTTCCGGTGCTGTGCAGCGGGGCGGGCTGTAGTTGCGACGGCACCTCCGAAAGCTGCAACAACGTCACGAAGACGATCACGCTCGACGGCAACGCCTTCAACTCCTGCCTCAACACGATCCAACTCGAGATGAGCCCGCGGCCGTTCTGCGGGCCATCACCCGCTCAGTGCTTCTCGCCGTGCAGCTCGGCGATCTTCTCGAACACGATCCAGGTGTGGCAGAGCAACTACAAGGAGTGCACCGGCTGCGGGGACTGCAACAAGAGCTTCGTGGGCCGCCCCGTCGACGTCGCGACGGGCAGGATGTACCACGAGATGACGGACCTCCGGATCGCGGGCCCGCTGCCGATCGAGTTCACCCGGCGGTACGACAGCCAGTCCACGTTCAACGGGGCCATGGGCTTCGGCTGGCAGCACGCCTACCAGATGCGGATCGAGCCCGCTGGAACGAACCGCGAGGTGTTCGTGGACCGCGCGGGCCGGCGGATCTACTTCGCGAAAAACCGCCAGGGGGCGTGGGACGAAAACCGCATCGAGCACCTGGTCCTGTCGGCACCCGGGAGCCCCGCCTGGCGGGTCACGGACAAGCACCAGACGAGATGGGACTTCGACGCGAGCGGCCGGCTGATCCAGATCAGTGACCGGACGTTCAACGGAACCATCGGGAACAAGATCACCCTGACGTATACCGGCTCCAACCTGACCGCGATCACGGACGCGGTCGGCCGTGTCGTGAACGTGACCTACTACGGCACCACGCCAGACCGCATTGAAACGATCTCAGCGGGCGGCCGGACAGTCACGTACACCTACGACCCCGGAACTGGGAACCTCACGCGGGTGGACTTCCCCGACAGCTCGTTCGTGACCTACGAGTACAACGATCCGAACGAAACGCCGCCGCGGCACAACTTGACGGCCGCTTACGATTCCGCAACACCGACGCCGCACCTGATCGAGGGGCACACCTACAACGCGGACGATACGATTGCGACGACGCAGTCGGATGCGGGCAACTACGCGTACACACTCGAATACAACACCCCCGCGGCGGGCCAGACAAGGGTTACGAACTCTCGGGGGTTCCAGACCACCTACACCCTCGACGGCTTCAGCGGACTTGTCAAGCAAAGCAACGGACCCGGGTGTACCTCGTGCGGCGGTGGAGTCATCACGACGCTCGCGTACGACAACTTCCTGAACGTGACGGACATCACCGACGGCCGAAATGTGCTGACACACATGACCTACGACGGTCAGGGGAACGTGCTCACCCGGACGGAAGGGTCTGGCACGCGGATGTGGACGTTCACCTATGACACGACGTTCGGCTTCCTGAAGACGGTCACGATTCCCTCGGTCGGAAGCGGTGCCTGCCTGAGCGCGCACCCGAACAAGGTAGTGACGAACACGTACCGGACAACGCCCTCTGCCAATGGCGATCTCATGGAACAGAAGATCGAGGGGTGTCAGGGGCCCAACCTGTCTGACTTCTTCACCAACATTACGGGATACGACTACGACACCCACGGCCAGCTCGCGATGGTGAATGGTCCACGTACGGTGGCGCCGGACGACGTGACCACCTATGCGTACTATCCCGACGGCGACGCGGACGTGAACAAGCGGGCGCGCCTCCAGCGAGTCACGAATGCCATGGGCCACGAGACGAACTACGCGTCGCACGACGGCGGACGCCCACCTTACGACCTGTACGGTAATATCAAGAGCGTCATCGACCCGAACGATGTCGAAACGCAGTACGAGTACGACGGAAAGGACCGGGTGACGAGCGTGACGCTTGTCGATGACGCCATCACCACGGAGAACCGGTACGACCCGGTCGGGAACCTGTATCGCGTGCGGCTTCCCAACTGCGTCGAGACCGGCCTGAGTTGTGCATTCAGTCTGGAATACGTGTACGACACCGTGAACCGGCTCAAGGAGATCCACGACGCCGTGGGGAACAAGATCGTCTACACCTACGACACTGAGGGGAACCGGACGCGAGAGGAGTACCAGGACGCGGGCGCAGTCCCGCAGCGGTTCACGAACTTCGAGTATGACAGCTTCAACCGGTTGGAACGCGTCTGCCATGGCGCGCCGACCCCCGGTACCTGTGGCCCCGTCTTTACCCAGTACACGTACTACGACGACGGCACGCGGCACACGGAGCAGGATCCCGAAGGGCACGTGACCACGTTCGACTACGACACGCTGAAGCGGCTTTCGACCGTTACGCAGACCGTGGGCGTGTCGAGCTTGCTTACGACCTACGGCTACGACGGGCAGGATAACATGGCCAGCGTCAAGGACCCTCGGAGCCTTCAGACCACGTACACGAACAGCGACTTGGGGTGGCGCCTCTCCACGACGTCCCCGGACACCGGCCTCACCTCATATGCCTACGATCCGGCCGGGAACCTCACCGCGATCACGAACGCGAACGCGGTCACGGTCAACCGCACCTACGATTCCGTCAACCGTCTCCTCACGGTCACGTACCCGACGCCCAGCCTGAACGTGACCTACAGCTACGACGCGCCGGATTCTCCGGCGGGGACGTTCTTCAACGTCGGGCGCAGGACCGGGATGACGGACCCCTCGGGCACATCGGCCTACCACTACAACCGGCGCGGCCTGTTGAAGAAGGAAGACAAGGCGATCGGGTTCAGGACCTATACGACCCAGTACGACTACGACAAGAACGGCAACCTCACTCAGATCCTTTACCCAACGGAGAGCCCGCTGCTGCGGCAAGGCGAGGCGGACTACCAGTACGACGACGCAGACCGCGTGTCGCTCGTCAGGACGAAGGTGAACGGGGGAACCACGATCGTTGCGGACACGTTCTCGTACAAGCCGTTTGGGCCGCGGACAGAAATGAGGTTCGGCAACCTGCTCTCGGATGCCCGTTCTTACGGAAGCCGCTACCAGCTCGGCACGTGGACCCTAGGGGGCCTTCTCAGCTACACCCACGTCTTCAACAACGACCTGAACCTCACGAGCCGAACGGACAACCTGAACGCCGCGAACAACCGTACCTTCGGGTACGACGAGGCCCACCGGCTGACGCAGGCCTCCGCTCCAGGGCTCTGGGGGAATGGAGTCGGCTGCACCGGCGGCGTTACCTATACCTACGACCTGAACGGTAACCGGCAGTGCAAGGGCGAGGCGACGCCAGTGACGGCGACGAACTACACGTACACCCCGTCCACCAACCGGCTCGCATCAAGCACGGGTGGTGAAGCAGCGACCTACTCCTCCGACAACAACGGGAACATCACGGGCGACGGGACCCACACGTACCAGTACAGCCAGGCCGACCGGCTCGCGACCGTGGATTCAGGGCCAACGGCCACGTACACCTACGACGGCGATGGCCGGAGGGTCATCAAGACGTCGGGGATTATCACGACAAACTACCTCTACGACCCGAATGGGCGCCTCCTCACCGAGGTAGTGCCGGGAAGCGCGACGACCGGCGAGGATTACCTCTATCTCCGAGGCGACCCTTTGGCGAGGGTGGATTGGATCGTCACGGAGGCAGATCTCACCGGGAATCCGGGCCCGCTGCTCGTTAGCAAAGGACCACCCAACGCCCATCTTGATTGGACCAACGCGACTGGCAGCGGCAGCTACGTGGTCCGACGGAAGCAGGTCGTGAGTCAGAGTGACAAGACCTTCAACGGTAGCATCGTGATCGCGGGCGTCGCCGACCCCACGCGAACCTACGACGACCCGGTCCTCAGCGACGCGAACCGCTACGACTACAAGGTCCTCCGGAAGACTTCGAACGACGCGTTGCTCTTCTACCACACCGATCACCTCGGCACCCCCATCGCGATGACGGATGGGATCGGAGCACTGGCCTGGAGGGTCGAGCAGCGGCCGTTCGGCGACGGCACGCCGGTCGGCACGGTCGTGAACAACCTACGGTTCCCTGGGCAGTACTTAGATGGCGAGACCGGTCTGCATTACAACCTCTTCAGAGACTATCAATCCCGCCTCGGTAGGTATTGGGAACCCGACCCCTTGGGCCTCGCGGCCGGCCTGAATCTTTGGGGATATGCGGAGGGTAACCCGATCGTCGTGCTCGACCTCTCTGGGCTCGACGCTTTGGACGTTCAGTCCGTCGTGGCTAAAGTCGCGAAGAACAACAACTGCGTCAACGCAAGCGACGAACTCATCGTCTGCATCGCATGGAAGGAGAGCGGGTTTGATCCAGCCGCTCGGAACCCGAAGTCGTCCGCGACTGGTCTTCTGCAGATCACAAGGAACGCCGCGCAGGACGCGGGCGCGAGTCATGACGAGATGACTGACCCCGACAAGAACATCGCAGCGGCAAGCAAGTATCTGTGTCTCCGCATCAGGTGGGCGAAAGGCGATGTCAAGAAGGGCCTCGAAGGATACGGAACCGGGCCAGGCTACGCCGATGACCTCCTGGAGTGCGAGAGTTGTCTAAAGAAACTTCCTGGCGCCTGTGGCCACAAGGACTGCTTGGACAGGATACACCGATGAGAGCAATGCTAGCCTTAAACTCGTACCGTTTCAGGAACGCTGTCCCGCTTGTGATTTGGGTCGCTGCATTGTCGGTGCTGGTGGCGTCTGAGACAGGACTCCCACAACCGCAGAGGAAGGGGCAACTAATTGCGGCCGCACCCTTCAGCTTTGACCAGTGGTCGCACGATCTTGTTGTCGAGGTCAGGGAAAACACTGCGCAAGAAGGGCCACCCGTCAGAAAAGTCGAGTTCTTTCGCCGCGGCGGTGAGGAACCGATCTATTCGTTTGAGACGGTGGACGGATTTGTCGGTTTCTGGCCCGCTAACGGCAGGTGGGCGGCTACGCTCTGGGAAACGGGGAGTGGAGTGGTCCTGCGAGTCTTCGGAGCGGCGGGCTCGGGTCCAGGCCTGGTCTTCGAACGGGCTATGCGGATGGCCCCAGAGTGGATTGATCTCGACGGCGACGGGGAAGACGAAGTGCTCATCGCTCAAGGTGCGCTCATGGTGTCTGGAGGTAAGCTGAAAGAGACGCCAACCGGTTTTGAGGTCTATCGCTGGAACTCGACCAAGGCGACGTTTGCGCTTGTCAATCGGCTGTCCTGGGAACGACGACGAGCCCTTTTCAGGAAACTGACGAGATAGGTGGAGACAGCCCTGTCAGGGGCGCGCCGCGGTGCTCCGTCAGATTGCGAGACGTTCCACCTCCTCGAGGGTGGTCTCATCCCAGGTCCGGTTGCAGAGCTTGGTGGTCCGTGGGGAGTCGTGGGCGACGATGGCCTGGACGTTCTCGATGACGCCGCGCGAGGTCGCATCTCGACAGGCCATCCGTGTTCTTGTCTGTGCGTTCAGCAGGCCAGCCCCCGCACCTTCCCGTGCAGTTCCTCGTCGCTCGGATGCGTGTACACCACCGTCGTCAGCGGGTTGCCATGCGGTTCGAATCTCGGGGCCAAGAACGGCTATCCGGACGGCGATCTTCGCATCGCGGGGTAAGCCTGCTCGATGTCCCATAGCAGGCGAATCGGATCGCCAATGCTCAGCATCCCAGAACCGTCCGATCGCTTGAAAACGGGGGTCTGATGCAGGTCCGCTGCAATCTCGAACCGTCCCCACTGGGCGGAACGAACGGGCTCCCCTCTCTTGAAATGAAAGCACCCGCCGTGTGCGATGCCGTTTCGGGAGTGCCGGAGGAACTCCCAAAGGGGGCCCCGGTCCTGGTACGCTTCGTCCTTGCACGTCTCGTAAGCCAGAACGAGGAGTGTTGCCGCAGACTCTCGCATGAAGCGTCCGTATAGCCGAGTCCGGGCGGCCACCTCCTCTGCAATGAAGTCTGGGTCTATGCTGATCATGGTGTGGTCGAACTCGCAGCGCAGTGTCAACACTCCGAGAAGATTCTCAATCTTTTTTCGATCGCGTTCCGCCTGACCGACGTCGGCATTCATCTCGGCAACTGGGGTGAGCGCAGGCTCGATAGCAGCGCGGTAGGCAGGCCCGCCAATCAACCCACGGACGGCCATCTCGCGAAAACCGAAGAGTTGAATCAAGTAGGTCGTAACAAGAGGGTAGAAGGGCTTCGTTCGGTCAAAGGAGGTCCCGGGAATCGTTCGGCTCTTCATGTGCCACAATCAGCATGAGAGGGTACGAACTCGACGGCGCACTTCTTCATCACTCGGGTGAGTGTACACCGTGGTGGTCAGCGGTGACAGGTGTCGAGCAAATCTCTGCGCCAGGAACAGGTCGTGGGTGGCCAGATAGACGGCCGTGATCGAGCTGTGGCGTAAGCAATGAAACGGGTACAGCCGGTCGAACCCTGCCTTCTTCTGCCATTGCCGCCACGCGAACTGGACCCGGCGCTTTGAGATGCGGCGGCGGGACTGGTTGCAAAAAAGCGGAGCGCCAGC
>JAIQFR010000097.1:5000-15637 GCA_020073205.1 Terriglobia bacterium | reverse complement strand
ACGCGGTGGCCGCCCTGCGGGCGGTCTACCACGATGCCGACAGCCCCGTGAGCTGCAAGCCCGGCACCACGGATTGCGCCGACCCGAACCGGACGAACAACACGCCGGTGCCGACGTCGATCCTGAGCGTGCTCGACTCGCCGAAGAGCATCGGGACCATCCCGGCCCTGGTGTCGCTCGCCGTCAACCAGGTTTCGGCGCCGGTGCTCTCCGTTTCCTTCACGATCCAGATGGGGAACCCGATCAGCGGCCTGCAGGACGTGGACATGCTGCTCGGGATCTCCGCAAAGAAGGCGGGCAAGCCGGTGGAAGGCCTGATGGCCTACCGGACGACGCTGAACGCCAACGAGACCGCGTTCTACTACTCGACGGACTTCCCGACCGGAGGAACGCAGTTCTTCGACTGGAACAACAACGAGACGATCGAGAACCCGACGACGTTCGTCGGCGACATCAACCACGTCAATGACTACCGGTTCGAGACCATCGTGTGGTCCGACCTCACCGCGGGCGCCACTCGGAACCTCGCGCTGCACTCGCCGTGGAACTTCGACTCCAACAACGGCGGATTCGTGACCGGCCTCAGCTCCGACACGAACCGGAATCCCCCGAGCCCCATCGCGAACTGGGGCGAGGACGAGAACTTCAACGGCGTCCTCGACGGAACGGAGGACCGGGACCCGATCAACGGATTGCTCGACCAGAACTGGAGCACCGCCGGCGGCTGCGGTTGGCAGACGAAGGGCGGGAACACCTACGGCGGCATCTGGCACACCGGCAGGATCGGGGACCCGACGGCCGAGACCTGCATGGTCGACGGCGCCGACCCCGGCCAGTGCCAGCGCTCCGAGGTTTACGCGGGCACGGACTTCATCCGCCACTGGTGGGAGCTCCTCGAGACCCCGGTGATCCAGAAGGTCCACCCGCAGACCGATTCCGAGGGACGGCCCGTGTACCGCACCCAGTTCACCAACTGGGCGTGGAACATGGAGATGGACATCGCCGACTCGTCCCTCACCCAGCTGACCTGGGAGTTCGACACGGACACCGACAAGATCTCCCCCGTCAGCCTCACGACGGACGGCACGGTGTTCGACGCGCTGACCAGCCTCTTCGGGCCGGTGTCCGGCGGCAACTCGCCTCTCACCAACGGCTTCCCGGTGTTCGCCGACTTCACGGACCCGGGCACCGCCAACTCGAAGAACGGAGTGGTCGGCGGCAACCACGAGGGCAAGAACGCCTGCTACTTCGAGCAGTCCGACACCCGCTCCGGCCCGTACGGGTTCGCGCTCCCGCTGGACGACGATCTGCGCAACGGCTGGTGCAACAACCCGTCGAACGCGAACGACAAGCAGCAGTCGTGCACCTCGGCGAACGCGGCGGCCGTCTGTACCGCCCCGTACAACGGCATCTGCAACTTCGACGGCACCACGACCACCGACCAGTTCGTGTTCAAGAACGGCCCGATCCGCAACATGAACATGATCGTGGTCAACGGGTTCATCGAGGGGCGTTATTACACCCTCGAGGACACGTACGGCGACGACGGGGTCAACTACCAGGGCGCGCTCGGCTTCAACGTCTTCGAAGGATCCGCGTCGAGCCAGCCGGTCAAGGCTTACGGCGTCGGCGTGGACGACATGGTGGTGGAGTGGAAGGAAGTCCGCCTCGACGAGGACACCACCACGAACTGCGCGTCCTCGGGGTCCTGCGCCACGCTCGACACGTCGGTCAGCCAGACGTACACCGGCCTGACGGCGGTCGGGATCACCGTGACCGACGCCTCGCCCGGCAAGAACGGCAACAACGACTGCAACCACAACGGCGTCTACACCGACGTCGGTGATGCGCCCAGCTGCGGCGGCAACGCCAATCGCGACGTCTACGTGAAGGCCTGGTCCGATGCCGAGCTCGCCGGCGAGTGGATACTCCTCGACGAGACGTCCTCGGGCTCCGGGGTCTTCAAGGGGTCGGTGCCCGTGTCCTCGGCTTACGACTCGCCGGGCACGGTCTTCGTCCAGAGGTCCGGGACCCAGCAGCCGGTCGTGACGATACAGTACAACGATCCGGACGACGGCACCGGCACGCCCTGCAAGCAGGATCCCAACCCGATCCAGTGGGGGATCATCCAGTCGACGGTCCAGATCAACGTGCCCGTCGGCAGCGTGGTGGTCAAGGGCAGCCGGATCACCAACGACATCGGCAAGGGCGACGGCGACGGCTTCGCCGACACCAACGAAACGGTGAACATGTTCATCACCGTGATCAACAAGACGGGAAAGGACCTCACCAACGTCGTCGCGCGCCTCGCCAGCAACAGCACCTTCGTCGACTGCATCTTCTCCGACACGATCTCCATCGCGTCCATCGCGAAGGGTGTCACGACGGAGATTCCGACCCCGTTCAAGTGGAAGCTGGGGAGCACGGTGAACCGCCTCGCGGGTCACGAGAACGACGACATGCACGTGACGTTCAACGTGACGATCTCGAGCGACCAGTTCGACGCCCCGCTCGCCGCGCAGCAAGTCCTCCAAGACGTCGACCTCGACGCCAGCGGCGGCGGCTCCGCCTCGACCTTCTCCGAGAGCTTCGAGGAGGCCTCCGGTTTCGGCCTCTTCACCTCGATGTCGCTGGACTCGGGCATGAACAACAACGCCGCGTCCGAGGGCAAGCGGTGCCAGTACAACGACCCGGACTTCCCCAACACGGGCTCCTACGGCCAGACCTACTGCTACCTCGGCTTCGCCAACGACGCCGACAACACGTACGACTGGCACCTGCACACCACGTCCATGTCGGACGGCGGCCGCGCCTACGTCGGCAGCCAGTCGCTCCACTGGGGCTACCACCTCAACCCGGGCGACCCGAAGTTCGACGACTACAAGTTCTCCCAGATGGACGCCATCGTGACCGCGCAACCCGTGAACCTCGGCATGTTCCCGACCACGCCGGGGAACCCGGAGCTGACGTTCAAGCACCAGATCAACCTGATGGACTACCGCTACATCAACGCGCTCTTCATGCAGGCTCCCGACCGCGGCGTCGTCGAGATGCAGCTCGCCGACGCGGCGGGCAACCCCGTGGGACTCTGGCAGAAGATCAATCCTTACGAGAACGTCTACGACATCCAGCCGTCCACCAACTACATCAACTGCACGTTCGACCCCGACGACGACGGGAACAACGAGGACAGCTACTTCGACCCGACGGACCCGAACCGTACGTACGGCCCGTCGTCGACCTGCTTCCCCGAATTCAACTTCGGATCGCAGGGCTGGACGGATTACGCCACCGGCTTCGTTCAGGGGAACGTGAACCGCGCCTCCGACGACCCGGTGGGCCTCAAGGGGAGCATCGACCGCGGGACCTGGGTCCAGACGAAGTTCAACCTCGAGCGGTACCGCGGCCGCCGGGCGAGCGTCCGGTTCCTCACTTCCACGATCAAGATCTACGACTACACCGACCCGATCAGCCTCAACTTCCCCAGCGGTCGCTGGAACGACGACGGGTGGTACATCGACGATGTCCAGATCTCGAACACCTTGACGTCCCCCACGACCATGGTGGCGGACACCAAGAACAACAGCGCGCTCCCGGCCTGCCCGGCGAATTGCACGTCGGTGACCGCGAACCTCACGGCGTCGCCGACCACCACCCTCGCTCCGGGCCAGCCAGTCACCCTGGATGCCAGCACCTCCGCCGCGAGCGCTTGCATCGGCGGGGTGCTGCAGTACCAGTTCTACGTCAACGCCGTATTGGCGCGGGACTGGACGGACAACGCGTTCTTCACCGACACGCCGCTCGTGGACACTGCCTACGACGTGACGGTCCGCTGCTCGACCGCCACGAGCTGCACGGCGACGACGCTCGGCACCAAGGGGAGCAACGCTCACCCCGCGCACGTCAACTGTCCGGGTACGGGCAACGACAAGTGGCCGAGCCCGTTCATCGCACAACCGTACAACCCAGGCGGCCCGCTGCACGTCGACAAGACGGGCGGACTGGGTGGCGCGGAGCCGGACCAGAATCTGACGGTGTCGTGGGGCACCAACCCGTCGTGGTCGGACGTGATCCGGGGCGACCTCAACGTGCTCCGGGCCACCTCGACCTTCACGGGCTCCGTCCTCGACAAGACTTGCGACAAGAACGCGAAGTCGCTGGTCGACAACACCGTTCTCCCGACGGGAAGCGCGTACTACTTCCTCGCGCGCGGCTCGGCGTGCAACGTCACACCGTTCTCCTTCCTGAGCATGGACTCGTTCCAGGCGAAGGTCTGCAGCAACAACGCCAGCCGCGTCTGCCGGCTCACCGCGGACTGCGTCTCGCCCGGCACCTGCACGGTCGCGATGCCGATCGACACGCTGATCAGCGCGGACCCGAATTCCTGCCCCTGATCCTTAGGGATTAAGGACGTTTCCCGGAAGGGGGAGGGACCTCAGTCCCTCCCCCTTCTTCTTTTCAGGAGGGTTCGATGGGTGTCGACGACGCGAGCGGGGCCCGACGGCCGCGGGTCCCAAGGCGGCTCGGGCGGGACGGCGACCGGTCAGAAGAGCGCGGACGGGTCGCTGCCGAGCAGGTGCTCGCGAGCGCGCCTCGTGGCGCGCCGGCCTCGCGGTGTCCGGTCGAGGAACCCGATCTGCAGCAGGTACGGCTCGTAGATGTCCTCGAGGGTGCCCGGGTCCTCCCCGACCGCGGCGGCGAGCGTGCCGAGACCGACGGGGCCCCCGTCGAATTTCTCGATCACGGCGCTCAGGATCCTCCGGTCCACCTCGTCGAGGCCGAACCGGTCGACCTGGAGCCGCTCCAGCGCCTCGCTCGCGGTCCGCTCCGCGATGGTCGTCTCTCCGGCGACCTGGGCGAAGTCGCGGACCCTGCGAAGCAGCCGGTTCGTGATTCGGGGAGTTCCCCTCGAGCGCCGCGCGATCTCCCCCGCCCCTCCGGGATCGAGGGGAACGCCCAGGATCCCGGCCGAGCGCCGGGCGATCTTCGCGAGATCGGCGGGGAGGTAGTAATCCAGGTGGTGGACGATCCCGAACCGATCGCGGAGCGGTCCCGATAGAAGGCCGCTGCGCGTGGTCGCGCCGACCAGGGTGAACCGCTGGAGGTCCAACCGTACAGTGCGGGCGTTGGGCCCCGTGCCGATCACCAGATCCAGGGCGAAATCCTCCATCGCCGGGTAGAGGATCTCCTCCACGACGTGTCCAAGGCGATGGATCTCGTCGATGAACAGCACATCGCCCGGCTGGAGATTGGTCAGGATCGCGGCGAGATCGCCGGGCCGCTCGATGGCGGGGCCGGAGGTGACCCGAATCTGACTCCCCATCTCCCGCGCGATCACGTGCGCCAGCGTCGTCTTTCCGAGTCCGGGAGGGCCGTAGAGCAGCACGTGATCCAGCGACTCGTCACGCTGACGCGCCGCCTCGAGGAAGACCGAGAGGTTCGCTTTCAACGTCTCCTGTCCGACGTACTCCGCGAGGGTGCGGGGACGGAGCGTCGTATCGAAGGAGGCATCGTCGCCCTCGGCCTCGCCTCGAACCAATCGATCGTCGGGCACGCTCTCACCACCTATCGGACGAGCCCGCGAAGGGCGGCCTTGAGCACGAGCTCGATCGTGGCGGCTTCCCCCAGTTCCTCCAGAGCGCGATCCACCCCCCGGATCGCGGCGTCGAGGGAGTACCCGAGATGCTCGAGGGCGACGATGGCGTCGGATCGGATGCCTCCGTCGCGCGTCTCCCTCGGAACGGCGGACGCGCCACCGCCCGCACCCCGCCCGCGTCTCGGGCGGGCCTCCCGCTCGATCCGGTCCCGGAGCTCGAGGATCATCCTCTCCGCGGTCTTCCGTCCGATGCCCGGGATCCGCTCGAGCTGGCCCCGGTCCGCCTCGCGGACCGCCCGCTCGAGATCCGGGACACCAATCCCGGAGAGCACCGCCAGGGCGGTGCGCGGCCCGACGCCCGAGATCCCGATCAGCCGCTCGAACGTCCGCCGCTCCTCCGGGCTGGCGAAGCCGAACAGGAGAAGGGCGTCCTCCCGAACGTAGGTGTAGACGTGGAGCGTGACCGCCTCCCGTTCGCCCACCCGCAGCGCGTAGAAGGTGCTCAGGGGAATCTGGAGGGAGTAGCCGACGCCCCCGACGTCCATGACGACCGAGCCCGGCGAGCACTCTGCGATGGTTCCGGTGAGTCTGCCGATCATGCTCGCGCGCGCCCCCGGCCGTTCAGGCGGCGGCATCATAGCATGGGCCCGGGGGCGGGGATCAGCGGCGCCGGGCCGCCGCGCGCGAGACCGCGGCGCGGTAGCGAAGGGTGGCCAGATGGCAGAGAGCGACGGCCAGCGCATCGCTCTCGTCGGCGACGCCGGAGCCGGTCCATCCCCCGCCGAGGAGGCGTCTCACCATCTTGCGAACCTGCTCCTTGTCGGCGCGCCCGGCACCCGTCACCGCCAGCTTCACCGTGGCGGGAGTGTACTCGGTCACCGGTATCGAGGCGGCGCCCAGCGCCGCCAGAACGACGCCGCGCGCGTGGGCCAACTGGAGAGCTGCCCGCGCGTTGGTGCCGTGAAACGGCGATTCGACCGCGGCGGCGGACGGCGCCAGGCGTCCCAACAGGCTCCCGAGGTCCTCGAGGAGCCGGTGCAGGCGGTCCGGGAAAGCCGCGCGAGACGGGAGGCGGAGCACGCCGCAATCGATCAGCACCGGCTCGTTTGCGGTGCCGCTCACGAGTCCCCAACCCGTGCGGAAGGATCCCGGGTCGACGCCGAGAACGCGAAGCGGCTCCGCCATCACCGGCCCCGGTGGGAGAGGTCCCCGAGGGGCGTCAGGAGACTTCCGCCTCGAGATCCGCCTCGTCGAACTCGAGGTTCGCGTAGACGTGCTGGACGTCGTCTTGATCCTCGAGCGATTCGAGGAGCTTCAGGCATTGATGGACGCGCTTCCCGTCGACGTGAACGACGTTCTGCGGAGCCATGACGACGCCGGACGTGAGGGTGGGAACACCCGCCTTCTCCAGCGCCTCGCGGACCGCGTTGAGGGCGGAGGGCGAGCACGTCACCTCGAAGGTGTCTCCGTCCCTCCCCAGGTCGTCGGCGCCCGCTTCGAGGACGATCTCCAAGAGACGGTCCTCCTCGACCGCACTGGCCGCCAATGTGAACTGCCCCCGCTTCTCGAACATCCAGGAGACGCTGTTGGGCTGGCCGAGATCGCCGCCGTGCTTCGTGAAGATGTGCCGGATCTCCGGCGTGGTGCGCATCTTGTTGTCCGTCAGGATCTCGACGTAGACGGCCACCCCGCCGGGTCCGTACCCCTCGTAGACGACTTCCTCGTAGGTGACGCCGGGGAGTTCTCCCGTCCCCTTCTGGATCGCCCGCTTGATGTTGTCCGCGGGCATGTTCGCCGCCTTGGCGTCGGCGACGGCCGTCCTGAGGCGCGGATTCCCCGTTGGGTCGCCACCCCCGATCCTCGCCGCGATGGTGAGTTCCTTGATGAGCCGCGTGAAGATCTTGCCCCGCTTCGCGTCCAGGGCCGCCTTCTTGTGCTTGATCGTGCTCCACTTGGAATGACCGGACATGCCGCACCTCGCCGCTCGATGGGGCCATTGTAGCACAGGCTTTCGGACCGTTTCGGTCCCGGGCGCGAAACCCGGCGCCGTCTCGCCAGCCCGAGTCCCGGCGGGACGTGGCGCTCCGGCTCGGGGCCCGACACCTTCCGCCGCGCAGGACGGGCGGTCCGCCCGATGAGGAGTGCGCGCCGTGGAGCGCCGTGGCCGGGACGTTCGGCGCCCGGCGTCCGTCAGGGTCAGAACGTGTATCGCACGCCGATCTGCAGCGAGGTTCCGCTGTACCGGATGGACCCACCCTTGACGTAGTAGAAGCCCGGATCGAGGATCCCGTCCGCACTGACGGGCACGAAGCGGGTCCCGTCCGAACCGACGTAGTCCTTCCACTTCGCGTTGTAGGCCTGCATGTCGATGTTCCTGAGGAAGACGCACTGACGGGGATCGGAGATGGAGCAGATCCCCGGAGGGGCCGCGGCGCCCTGGAAGACGTCGGGGTTGATCTTCCGGCCGCCGTCCACGAGTCCGCCGTTGGGGATCAAGACCGGACCGTAGACTGCGGTGGCGATGGGGGATCCCTGCTGCGCCTGGCGGTTGGGCAGGGAGATTCCCAGACCGCTCGAGCCGTTGAAGCCGATGGTGAACGCTCGCGACGAGGTCACGTACCGCAGATCGGCATAGATCGCCCACTTGCGCTTCAGGCTGTACTCCATCCCACCGACGGCGTGCCATTCGAACGAGTTGTCCGCGACGACCTTCCCGCCGCTCAGCGCGACGAGGTCCGAGGCCGCCGGAGCCTGGGGCTGGGTCGCGGGGTACGGCGACAGGCGAGTCTGTCCGCCGACCAATCCATCCATCCGCCGCGAAAGCGTGTCCAGCCCCGAGCTGGGCTCGAAGCCGACCATCGTGTAGCCGGCGCCTAATCCGAGATACGGATTGAGCCTCGCCTTGGGGCGGAAGCGTGCGATCGCGGTCACCTGGAGCGGGATCTGCGTCATCTTCCCGGCCTGGACCTCGAAGACGGTGTACTTGTGGCGCTCGATCGGCGCGATCACTGTGCCGAGGAACTCGGCCTGCATCTCGATGGCGCCGACGTTGCCCGACTGATATCCCGCCGAGCCCTCGACCACGAAGAAACGGTTGACCGCGTACTGGATCGTCGCCATGACGCGCGGTGCCGTGCGGATCTCCAGGTCACCGAGGGCGGCGTTGTCGTTCCGCGGATCCTCGATGTAGTTGACGAATTGCTCGTTCTGATCGACGATCGTCAGAATGTTGGCCGAATCGCTGGAGACGACGTCGCGGGTGTTGAACTGGCCCGCCGACAGGCTCACCCGGATCTTCTTCTCGACTTCCTCGGCGCTCGCCGGGAGCGACAAGATCAGCGCGACCGCACACAACACGAACACCCAGGAACCCAGGCTCCGTTTCTTCACGGCGCTCGTCTCCGCGCATCGGCGGAACCAGTGGCCGCGAGGGCGCACGTCCGGCCGCCGACGATGAATCGTGTTTATACTGTGGCCGTCGGGTCGGGGTCAAGATCCCGTCGTCACGTTTGCTGCGAATCTTCCGCGCCCTTCGCGACTCTCGGCGCGGCGGTCGGGAGCGCCCGCGCCCAGCCGGAAAACGAAGGGCCCGCCTTTCGGCGGGCCCTTCTCGGAGAACGATCCCGGCAACGTCCTACTCTCCCACGCAGTTGCCCGCGCAGTACCATCGGCGCTGAGGGGCTTAACGACCGTGTTCGGAATGGGAACGGGTGTGACCCCCTCGCTATGGTCACCGGGAAACTGAATCGTCAGGGATGCGCAATGCCACGGAGCATTGCGAATGATAAGGACAAGATCCATGGTCAAGCCTCACGGCCGATTAGTACCGGTAAGCTGAATGCGTTGCCGCACTTACACCTCCGGCCTATCAACCTCGTCGTCTCCGAGGGGCCTTTAGCCGCTTTCGCGGAGGGATACCTCATCTCTGGGAGGGCTTCGTGCTTAGATGCCTTCAGCGCTTATCCTTTGCGGACACAGCTACCCAGCGCTGCCCCTGGCGGAACAACTGGAACACTGGAGGTCCGTGGTTTCCGGTCCTCTCGTACTAGGAAACCATCCCATCAAGTATCCTGCGCCCACCGTAGATAGGGACCGAACTGTCTCACGACGTTCTAAACCCAGCTCACGTACCGCTTTAATCGG
The DNA here is from genome assembly GCA_020073205.1 of Terriglobia bacterium. Lineage (NCBI taxonomy): Bacteria > Pseudomonadati > Acidobacteriota > Terriglobia > Terriglobia bacterium. Next base: position 5,898 of record JAIQFR010000097.1, on the reverse strand, counting down.
CGAACAGCCGAACCCTTGGGACCTACTTCAGCCCCAGGATGCGATGAGCCGACATCGAGGTGCCAAACCTTGCCGTCGATGTGAACTCTTGGGCAAGATAAGCCTGTTATCCCCGGCGTACCTTTTATCCGTTGAGCGACGGCCCTTCCATACAGAACCGCCGGATCACTAAGCCCTGCTTTCGCACCTGCTCGACTTGTGGGTCTCGCAGTCAAGCGCCCTTTTGCCTTTACACTCTGCGGCTGATTTCCAAACAGCCTGAGGGCACCTTCGGGCGCCTCCGTTACAATTTAGGAGGCGACCGCCCCAGTCAAACTACCCACCAAGCAGTGTCCCCGGACCGGATTCACGGCCCTGGGTTAGAACCCCAGAGCCACAAGGGTGGTATCTCACTGTTGGCTCCACGCAGGCTAACGCCCACGCTTCAAAGCCTCCCACCTATGCTGCACATGCAGCACCGAAGTCCACTGCCAGGATGTAGTAAAGGTGCACGGGGTCTTTCCGTCTAACGGCGGGAAACCGGCATCTTCACCGGTGCTACAGATTCGCTGAGCCGCCCACCGAGACAGCGCCCAGATCGTTACGCCATTCGTGCAGGTCGGAACTTACCCGACAAGGAATTTCGCTACCTTAGGACCGTTATAGTTACGGCCGCCGTTTACCGGGGCTTCGATTCAGAGCGTTGCCTTGCGGCTAACCCCTCCTCTTAACCTTCCGGCACCTGGCAGGCGTCAGACCCTATACGTCGTCTTTTTTACTTTGCAGAGTCCTGTGTTTTTAGTAAACAGTCGCCTGGGCCCATTCACTGCAACCCCTTCAGGCTCCGGACGCGAGGTCCTTCACCCTACCGGGGCACCCCTTCTCCCGAAGTTACGGGGCTATTTTGCCGAGTTCCTTA
>JAIQFR010000096.1 GCA_020073205.1 Terriglobia bacterium | reverse complement strand
TCCAGGGCGTCGCGAGGCGAGTAGACCACCCGGATCCGCGCCCCTCGCGCCCGGGCCCGCTCGAGGCTGCCGTGGCTCGACGGTACGCGCACGAGATCGCCGAACGTGCACACGATCGTCCCCGGGAGCGCGGCGAGCGCCTCCGCCCGGTCCAGGTAGTCCACCGGGGTGACGCACACCGGGCAACCCGGGCCCGAGATCAGCCGGACCTGCGGCGGGAGCATGCGCCGCAGCCCCGCGGCTGCGATCGCGTGGGTATGCGTGCCGCACACCTCCATCAGGACCACCTGCCGCTCCAAGCCCTGGCACGCGACCAGGATCCGATCCCTGAGGGCGGCGATCGCCCGGGGGTCGAAGAACGGGTCGCCCGACGTCACGGCGCGTCCCCCGCCGCCCGGGCCAGCTCCAGGAGCAGGTCCATCGTCTCGCGAGCCTCCTCGGCGTTGACCCTCCCGATCGCGTACCCCGCGTGGACGAGCAGGAAATCTCCGACCTCCGCCTCGGGGAGGAGCATGAGCGAGACCTTCCGGCGCACCCCGCTCAGCTCGACGTCCCCCTCGAGCTCGCTCCGCTCGACCAGCTCCATCGGTATCGCGAGACACATCAGAGGGCTCCTTTCAGCTCCGGCTCCCGTCCCCGCGCCAGCGCGAGGGCGGCGAGCACCGCCTGGCCGTGGGACAGTCCCCCGTCACCGGGAGGGAGCGACCGTGGCGTCCGCACGTCGAAGCCGGCTTCGCCGAGACGCGCGACGAGCCCCCCGAGAAGCCGCCGGTTCACGAGGCACCCGCCGCCCAGGGCGATGACCCGGGTCCCGCGAGGGAACGCCCGGACCGCCGCCTCCGCGACCATCGCGCAGAAGGTAGCATGAAAGCCCGAGGCCACCCTCGCGGGATCCTCTCCCGAGGCCGCCCGGCGGGCGGCCGCCGCCAGAAGGGCCGGACCGGGCACCACGAGCCCGCGCGGCGACGCATCGGCGCGGACGTCGGGCCAGGTCTCGGGCTCGCCGACGTCTCTCGCGGCGAGCGACTCGAGCCGAACCGCGGCCTCCCCCTCCCAGCCGTTGACGGCGGTGAGGCCCAGGAGCGCTCCCGCGGCCTCGAAGAGTCGTCCGGCCCCTGCGGCGAGGGGCCAGGCCGGTCCTGTCGCGAGGCGCGCGACCTCCTCGAGCGATTCGAGCGGGACCCGCTCCGTGACCGGGAGCCTCGACAGGAGCTCCGCCGACCCTTCGATCGCCAGGGCCGCGGCGAGGACGCGCCACGGCTCCCGCACCGCGCGCTCCCCGCCCACCAGCGGGATCTCCGCCAGGTGCCCCTGCCGGCGCCACACGAGATCCCCCTCGAGGAGCAGCCACTCCCCGCCCCAGGCGCTGCCGTCCGGTCCCCATCCGGTCCCGTCGAGCACGATCGCCGCCGCCGTCCCGCCCGGAGGCGGAAACGCGCCGTGCTCCGCCAGGACGGACGCGGCGTGGGCGAGATGATGCTGGATCCGGAACAGCCGCGCGCCGCGGCGGTCCGCAGCGCGCTCGCCGATCCACGTGCTCGGGTAGTCCGGATGGAGATCCACGGCCACCGCTAGCGCCCGGGTCTCGAGGAACTCCTCGAGCCCTTCCGCCGCCTCGACCAGGAACGCCCGTGCGGCCTCGGTGTCGAGATCGCCGACGTGCTGCGACGGAAAAGCCTGCGCGCCGCACGCGAGGCAGGCCGTGACCTCGAGGTGCCCTCCCAGCGCGAGCGCCGGCACCGGCGCCTCGCTCGCCAGGGGCACGGGCTCGGGGACGAAGCCGCGGGACCTGCGAACCATCACGGTCGAGGGGCCGGCGACCGAGCGGACGACCGAGTCGTCCACGCGCCGGACGACGTCGCGGTCGTGGACCAGGTAGAGGTCCGCGATCCCCGCGAGCCTCGTGACCGCCTCGCGGTTGCCCCGGCAGATCGGCTCGTCCCCGGCGTTGCCGCTGGTCATGACCAGGGCGTCGTAGGACGGCGTCCGGAACAGCTCCACGTGGAGCGGCGTCGTCGGGAGCATCACGCCGAGGTCCTCGATCCCCGGCGCGACCTCCTCGGGGAGCGCCGAGGGACGCCGGCGCGGCGCGAGGAGCACGGGGGCGCAAGACGAGCCGAGGAGCCGCTCGTCCTCCGGCGACAGCGTGACGAGGCGCCTCGCTCCGTCGAGATCCCGCACCATCACCGCGAACGGCTTGGTCGGGCGCCGCTTCCGCCCGCGGAGGCTCGTAAGCGAGGCCGGCCGGTCCGCACGGCACGCGAGCTGGAAGCCGCCGAGCCCCTTCACCGCCACGATCGCCCCCGACGCGAGGGCTTCGCGCGCGGCCTCGAGCGCCTCGCGCCCGGAGGCCCGAACGCTTCCCATTGCGTCCAGGAGGTCGAGGCGCGGGCCGCACGCGGAGCAGCAGAGGGGCTCCGCGTGGAACCGCCGGTCGCCGACGTCCCGGTACTCGCCCGCGCAATCGGAGCAGAGCGGGAAGCACGCCATCGAGGTCCGCTCGCGGTCGTACGGGAACGAGGTGCAGAGGGAGAAGCGGGGGCCGCAGTTCGTGCAGGTCGTGAAAGGGTAAAGGTGGCGCCGGTCGGACGGATCCTCCATCTCGCGCCGGCAGTCGGCGCACAGCGCCGCGTCCGGCGGGACGAGGGCGCCGCTTCGCGGGCCCAGGTCCGACTCCTGAACGAGGAACGACGGGGCGCCGTCGGGAGCCACCTCGGTCGCGACCAGGGACTCGAGGCGCGCCAGCGGAGGCAGCTCGCGCGGGAACCGCTCCACGAACTCCGCGACGCGCTCCCTCGGGCCCTCGACCTCGACGACCGCTCCTTCCGGGCCGTTGCGCACCCAGCCGGCGAGTCCGAGACCGGTGGCGAGCCGGTGGACGGACGGGCGGAAGCCCACCCCTTGGACCGCTCCCCGGCAGACCAGCCGGGTCCGCGTCGCGACGCCCTCCCCTCCGGAACGCCTCGACCCGTCCACGTGGCTCCGCCTCCCTCGGTTGGATTCCCGCCGCCGCCCGGGTAGGATACTGGACCGGCCGGGCCGCCGCCGTCCCTCGTAGCGGGGCGCCCGCGCCGATCCATGAGGAGCGCCCGTGGCGACACCGTTTCTCGCCTCGCTTTCCCTCGAGGGGCTGGGCCCATCGAGGCTCTGGTCCCGGTTGCCCGCGGAGGTACGGAGCCTCGCCGCCCGGTCTCTGTTCGCCGGCGACCGGGAGGACAAGGCGGCGAGACAGCTCGCCGACCTGTCCATCGCGAAGGCGATGCGGTTCCGCGAGGTCGCGGTGAGGAAGCTCCCGCTCGACCGCCGAGTGGAGTACCTGGTTCGCGCGGTGCGCCCGGACGACTCCTTGGGCTCGTCGCTCCTGCTCGCTCTGCACATGGAGCATCGCCGGCCGATGCTCGCCGCGTTCCTCGACGCGCTCGACGTCCCGAACGACAACGGCGTGATCGCCGACGGCGGGAAGGTCGCCCCTCAGCCCGCGGAGCGGCTCGCGGCGGCGACGCGACGACTCGTCGGGGAGTTCCCCGCCGAGGACGTCGAGGTCTACCTCGCGTCGCTCCTGGCCATGGACCCCGACACCTGGGGCGCGCTGGCGGAGGTGCTGACGTCGCTTCGGGACGGAAGCGGCCCGGCGTGACGCCGCCCGGTCACGCTCCGCGATTCGGACGGCTTCGGCACAGCGCGAAGGTCGCCAGGTGCCCCAACGCGAGGTTACCGAGCCACGGGTGTACGCGTGCACCGAGGATTCCGTCACAACGACGTTGAGCGACCCGATCGGCGCGAAGCGCAAGATGGGGCGCTTGTGCAATTGGACGAGCCTGGGCAGACTATGGCCCGACGCGCGGAAGTGGGGGAGCGATGGCACCGGTTACGGAGACGCTACTCAACGAGATGGCGCGGGCCATCGTCGAGGCGGTGGAGCCGGAGCGCGTGATCCTCTTCGGCTCGCACGCACGAGGCGCCGCGGGGCCGGGCTCGGACGTGGATCTTCTGGTCGTCGAGAAGAGGCCTTTCGGCCCGGGGCGCAGCCGCCGACGGGAGATCGCCCGCATTCGGGGTGCTCTGTCCCGGTTCAGGATCCCCAAGGACATCCTCGTCTTCGCGAGCGACGAGGTCGAACGCTTCGGCGACTCGAGGAATCACGTCGTCGGGACCACCCTCCGAGAAGGCCGGGTGTTCTATGAGCGATCTTGAGCACGCGCGTCTTCTGATCCGGATCGCGGCCCGTGACCTCAAAGCCCTTCGGGGCATGTTGGACCCTAAGACGTTCGACGACGAGGTGTTCGGGTTTCACGCACAGCAGGCGGTCGAGAAGACGCTGAAGGGGTGGCTGAGCTTTCTCGGTGAACAGTACCCGCGAACTCACGACCTCGAGGAGCTCGGCGCCACGCTTCGAGCGAGGGGCTCGGTCGTGCCCGACCGTTTTTCGGGGCTCTTCGAGCTCACCGACTTCGCGTCCAGTTCCGTTACGAGACGGGCGGAACGGCGGAAGAACCCCTCGATCGGCTGCCCATTCTGCGGTCCGTAGAGGCCCTGCTCGATCACCTCGAGTCCCTGACCGCGAGGTGATCGCGCTCCACGTCGCGACCCCGTCCGCCGCCGCGGCGGAGCGCGCCCTCGGGGAGTTCCCCGCCGAGAACCTCGAGGTTTACCTCCCGTCGCTCCGGGCCATGGACCCCGACATGTGGGGCGCGCTGGTGGAGGTGTTGACGCAGCTACGCGAAGGAAGGACGGGTCGGTAGCGTTTGCCCAAGCGCTTCGTCCAGACCGGCGGTCGCCCGCCGTGGGAGCCGATGCCTCACTCAGTCCGATTCTCGACAGAAGCCCCCGGTAGCGAGGTGCCCCGGTAGCGAGGAGCGGCCAGCGGTTGTTCTTGGCGGATGTCCTTTCGGACCGCGATGTTCACGGGATAACCATCGTGCACAACGCCGTCGACCACGACGGGAAGGTCGCCAGGCTGCATATCGTCGTCCGACGTCAACCGTGCCTGCGGAAAATAGTAATGAAGTAACGGAACATCTCCCCGAGGAACGAGCAGTCTCTTCCCTTCGAGATGCAGGGTACGAATCTGTTCGAGCAGCGCCCCGGGTCGCGGATCACTTCCGTCTGCGAGCTGAGCGCTTGCGACTCGTATCGTGTTGGCCCCCAGGACCAGACATGCCGCCGCTACGAGCGCGAATTTCAAACCGGCGCGAAGTTTCCAACCATCCAGCCAAGTCGACAGCACGAGTGCCGCGAAAGCCACGAGCGCCGGCAAGAAGGGAAGCACGTAGCGCGGAGTGATTGTGGTTACCGGACTCATTGAAAACAGCGTCAGCAAGCCGAAGAGAATGAACGGAATCATGCGCCGATCCCGAAGGCCTCGAAGCGAAAGCCAGAGCGCAATAGCTGCTCCGATAAGGAGGCACTCGATGGGCATCATCGAGAGACGTGCCCGCCAGGACTCCGCCAGCGTCGGGGGCCACGCGTCCTTGCGAAAGACCGCGAGGTACGCCATGAACAGATAGGCCTTGAGGAACGCCAAACGTAGTAGCGCACCTGGCCAGAGGACAGCGACCGACACCACGAAAAGGATCGCGGAGCGTTGCATGAACCTCGCATCGGCGAGAAGGCGTTCCCGCGCGAGGAAGCCACATACCAGCAGCGTGAATAGCAAAACGAACGCAACTTCTAGGGTCGCGAAAGCCACGGCGGTCGCGAGTGTCGCACCGTACCAGCAAGAACGGCTTCCATTCCCCATGGCTTTTGCCAACAAGAACAGCACCACAAGAGTAGTGAGCGCGAAGAGTTGGTGCGGAGCGAGTTCGTTCGTGAACGTTGCGGGGACACCCCAAGCGAACGTCCCGGCCGCAAGTGCCCCTGCAACATATCCGCGAGTCCATCCGCAGAGCCACACCGGCCCGACGAACAGAACCAGTATCGTGAGAATTGGAAACGCCATGAAAATCGTTCGAGATGCCCTCTCACTGGTCCCGTTGAGCATCGCGAGCCAGTAGAAGTAAAGTGGGCCGTGAAAATGGCGGTAGAAGTTGATGTCGCCGGACTCCCGAACTTGACGCGATAAAGCGGCACGCTTCCCTGGCTCTGGACCTTGGCTCAGGCCGACCCGCAGGAACTCGCCGAACGACTGTGCTGGACGATCCATGTAGTTCGCAGTGAAACCCTGTTCTGCGACGAATCGGTAGTCGGCTTCATCGTAGGCGAATGGGCGCCCGTGCATGAGCGACGACATCAACCAAACGGTTCCCGCCAGCACCGCGCACAACCAAAGCCACTGCCAATAACGCGGCGAGTCCGGCTTCCTTTCGGGCGACCGCAGAATCTGGCGCGACTTGACGTCTCGATCCACCATTCGAGGACACTTATCCTACGATGCCGGCCAAAGCGTCCACAACACGTATGGCTTGCCATGGACCCCGACACGTGGGGCTCGCTGGTGGAGGTGCTTCTGACGCTCCGCGACGGAGCGCCTCCGCCTGACGCCTCCGGGGACCGTCACGTGACGGCGGCCTCCCCCAGTGCGGCTCGGCTCATCGAACGGTGATGGTGAAGGTCCGCGAGGCGGATTGGTCGGATCCGCCATTGGCGGTGCCCCCGTCGTCCCTGGCGAACACCGTCACGGTGGCCCCGCCGGTCCGGGCCTTGGCGGGGCGGAACGTGAGGGTGCCGGCGCCGTCGATCGCCGGCTGGACCGCGAACAGCGACGGATTGCTGTTGGACGCGGTGAAGGAGACGGTCTGACCGGCTTCGTCCGCGGGGCCGGGACGGATCCGGGTGACCCAGCCGGCCAGGGACTGGATGCCGGCGTTCTTCCTCGCGGTGACGCTCGCGCCGCGGAGCGTGAACGTCGGCGGGTCGTTGACGGCGTTGATGGCGACGGTAACGGTCGCGGGGGCCGATTCCAGCTGGCCGTCGCTGACCTTGAACGTGAACCGGTCCGAGCCGTTGGCGTCGGCGTTCGGCGTGTACGTGAGGCTCGGCGCCACGCCGCTCAGGACCCCCTTGGCCGGAGGGGTGACGACGTTGAAGGTCAGGGTCTCGCCACCGGGACCCGAGCCGGTCAGCGTGACGGCGAACGGCCTGTCCTCGAGCGTGCCGACGGTCTGCGCGTCGGCCACGAGCGCGCCGTTGACGTGGAGGTAGACGGCGACGGTGCGCGGGCTGTCGGAGGCGGGGCCGGTGAGGGTGATGACCGCCGAATAATCGCCGGGGGCGAGCCGGGAGGTGCCATACGTGACCTGGATCGGGTCGTGCTCGCCGGTGCTGGTGCCGGTGGAAGGCGCGACCGACAACCAGGGAGCATCGTCGCTGATCGAGTAGCCGAGCGTGCCCGCGCCCGCGTTCCAGACCTCGAGGACCTGGCCGGCGGCGTTCTGCCCTTGACTCACGGTCTGTGAGAGCGTCGTCGGGGCGACCCCGATCAGCGGCGACTCGGGACGGGTTGCGGGCGCGAGCACGGTGATGAAGAACTCGGCGCTGTCCCGGGCGCCCTGGTTGTCCTCGACATCGAGGGTCATCCAGTAGTTGCCGGGTTGGTTGTACACGATTGTGCCCGTGGCGGGGGCGTTCCATGACCCCACGGAGTTCCAGCGATCCGACCAAACGGCGACGCGCTTGATGACGCCGTCGGGGTCGTAGCTGCGGCTGGCGTCGTACTGCACCGTCAGCGGCGCGGGACCGCTCTCGGAGTCGAGGGTCGCGACGCACACGGGGGGCTCGTTGGTGGCACCGCCGACTTTGGCCACCGCGCTGGCGCTCCCGACGGCGTGGAGCTGGTCGTCCATGACCGTGCTGCGCAACCGGTAGGAGCCGGGCTGTGAGAACGCGACGCCGGCCGTGGTGTTCGCGTAGAGGCAGCAGAGGCCCGTGCCGCCATACAGCACGGAGTACAGCAAAGGCCCGCCATCGGGGTCGCTGGCGGACAGGGTGATCCACACGTTGGTGCCCGTGGGCGCCACGGTGGGCGAAACGGAGTAGCCGGTGATCGCGGGCGGCACGCCCGCGGCGTCGGAGGCGAGCACCGTCACGCTGTTCTCGGCGACGTCGCTTCCGCCGCGGCCGTCCGCCAGCGAACGGACGTAGCGAACGCTCGTCCCGAGGCTGAGCGACGGCGCCGCGAACGAGAACGAGGGTGCCGAGGGCGCGGGGAAGACCAGCTCCGCCATTCGTCCCAGCAGCCAGGCGTGCGGGAAATCCGCCGTGCGCACGAGCGAAGCCCGCAGCGGATCTCCATCGGGATCGCTGCCGCTCACGTTGAGGCTCACGGTCTGGCCCGCCACGACGACCTGATCGGCTGCGGGATTCACGCTGGGGAAACGGTTGAGGACGGGATGGTCCGCATACGGGTTCGTGAGGGCCTTGTGGAAATTCAGCCGCCCGCCGGTCGACGTGGTCCGGGCGACGGGGTCGGCGACGGGGTCATAGCTGTCGAAATGCAGGAGGACGTCGCGGGCCGCGTAGGCGCTGAGCTCCGGGTGGAGGTGCAGCAGCGCCGCCGCGACGCCGGCGACGTGCGGGGCGGCCATCGAGGTGCCGCTGAGGTAGCGGTAGCCCGACGGGTCGCACAAGGGGCAGGCCCCGCTCGGGACGGTGGAGTCGATGGAGACCCCGGGCGCCATGAGGTCCACGGCTCCCAGCCCGCGATTGGAATACGGCGCGGCCACGTCGGCGCGGTCGGTGGCGCCGACGCTGAGCAGCCCGCGGTTGGGGTAGGCGGCGGGATACGTGGGACTGGCGTCGATGTTGGAACCGCCGTTGCCGGCGGCGCAGACGTTGAGCACGCCGGCCGCCTCGCAGGCGCTCATCGCGTCGGCCAGCGCCTGGCTATTGCCGCTCCCGCCCCAGGAGTTGTTGGTCACGCGGACGTTCACCCCGGCCTGCTTGAGCTCGAGGACCTTGTTGAAGCCGAGCACGGCGTCGGAGGTGAAGCCCGAGCCGCCGGACCCGAGGAACTTGATCGCCAGAAGCTGCACCTTCCAGTTGCACCCCGCCACGCCCAGCGCGTTGTTCCCGGCCGCGCCGATGGTGCCCGCCACGTGAGTGCCGTGGCCGTTGTCGTCCTCGGCGCCGACGAATTCCACGCCGTTCTGAAATCGGAAGCCGTGGGAGCCGTCGACCGGGTTGGTCCAGAGGTTGCCCGAGAGGTCCGGGTGGGTGGAATCGATGCCCGTGTCGATGACGGCCACGACCACGTCGGCGGCGTCGGTCTGCACGTCCCACGCCAGCGGAGCCTGGATCTTCGCCATCCCGTACAGGTTCGAGTAGAGGGGATCGTTCGGCACGGTGTCGGCGATGCGCAACACGCTGTCCGGCTCGACGTACTCGAACTGGCCGGACGCGCGATACGCCGCGATCGTCGCCTCGACCGAGGCGTCGGGCGGCAGCTCCACGAGTTGCAGATCGCCCAGCAACGGGAGCGTGTGCTTGACCTTCACCCGCCTCGCGGCGTGTTGGCGGGCGACGTCCGCGTGCCCGACGCCTGGCTTCGGTTTGAGGAGCAGCACCCGCGAATCGTTCTTGGGTGGCGGCTGCCACAGCGGCTCGTCGGCGCAAAGAGCGGACGAGCAGAAGCCCAAGGACAGGAATATGAGAACCCGGACAAGCACGGGCTTGGTCATGGCGGGCCCACCTTTCCGTATCGGCCGGAGGATCGATGTCACGGGCACCGATGTTAGCGCAGGGCATCGGGGCCCGCCGCCGGGCCCGTTCTCGCCCTCACGCTCAACCTCCCGGCGGAACGGACGAGGTGGGACGATTCTTGAACAGCACGAAGTAGGCGTTCGAGGCCACGGGACGCACGGGGGTCCTGAGGAGCCTCTCGATCTCGGGGACGTCCACGCGCTCGGCGAGGCACCACACGGTCCCGGCCGATTCCATGAGCGGCTCGAGGCCGGCCGGATCCTCGATGTAGCGCGCGGGATCGGGCTGGATCGAGGCGCCGAAACGCAGCTCTCCGAGCATGCCGACCTGGATCGGCGGCCGAGCGAGGTAGTACTCCAGGCTCGGTTGGAGGATCCGGTACTCCGCGATCCGGTCGCCGGGCCCGATGCGGGCGCCGAGCGCCTCCGCGATCGGCTTCGTGCTCCGGTGCGGCTCGACCGCCTTCGCCGCCCTCAGAACCAGGAGGAAGACGGCCGCCGCGACGATGCAGGTCGCGACGAGCGCACCGAGCCGCCGGTCGCGCCACGCCAGCCACAGGAGCGAGGCCGCGCCCGCGGCCAGCACGACGGCGAGCGCCGCGGCGATCCACGCGACGTCCGCCAGAGGGATCTTCGCCTGGCGCTCGATCCACCGCGGTAGCGCCAGCCGGCACGCCACGGCCGTCGCCGCCATGCCCGACGCCGAGATCGCGACACCGGCCCGCGTGGACGCGGCAAACCCCCGGCCGCGCATCCCGCGGAGGAACGCCGTCCAGGCCCGTCCCGCGAGGAGCGCGGCCGGCGGTAGCGCGGGGAGGACGTACGACATCAGCTTCCCGCTCGACAAGGAGAAGAAGACGAGGATCGCGCCCGCCCAGATCCAGAGGAACTGCGCGAGGCGCCGCTCTCCCTCGCCGCGACCGTCGCGCCCGGCTGCCTGCGGCAGGAAGAGCCACCAGGGGAAGAAGCCGACGGCGAAGACAGGGACGAAGAACAGCAGGGACTCCCGGTGCTCCGCCTGCGGCGACAAGAAGCGCTCGAGGTGCTGCTTGACGACGAAGAACTCCAGGAACTCGGGATGCCGGGCCTCGACGGCGGCGAACCAGGGCAGCACCAGGACGGCCACGAGCAGGCCGCCGGCCGCCCAGCGCATCTCCCGTAGGACCCGCCACTGCCTGGAGACGACCGCGTAGGCCACGGCCACGAAGACGGTGAGGACCAGCCCGACCGGTCCCTTGGCCAGCGTCGCCGCGGCCGCGGCCGCCCAGAACCCCAGGTACCGACCCCGGCTCCCCGTTTCCGCGGCGCGGAAGAACGCGAGGAGGGCCAGCGTCATCGCGCAGCAAAGCAGCATGTCGGTGGTGAGCAGGCGGCCCATCGCGAAGTAGCCGGGACTCGCCGCGAGAATTCCGGCGGCGGCGAGGCCGGTCTCGCGGTCGACCGAGCGCGAGCCGAAGAGGAAGACGGCGCCGATCCCGGCGAGAGCGAAGAGCGCGGTGGGAAGCCGCCCCGCCAGCTCCGAGAAACCCAGGAGGCGGAACGACGCCGCGGTGCACCAGTAGAGGAGGGGCGGCTTCTCCAGGTAGGGCGCCCCGCCGAGGCGGGGAACGATCCAGTCGCCCGACCGGACCATCGCCGCCGCGACGGACGCGTACCTCCCCTCGTCCGGGTCCCAAAACGCGGTCTCTCCCAGGTGCACGAGGTACAGCGCGGCGATCGAGCCGAGAACGAGCGCGGCCACGACGCGCTCGCGGGTCGTCATCTCGCCGGCCCCTGGCAGGCGACGCGGCCCGCTCGCCCAGGCAGGTCGCCCCAGACCACGACGGCGCGGGGGAGCGGCGAGGCTCCCGGCTCGGCCGCGCGCCGCGCCACGTCGCGGAGCCTGACGAACGCCACGCCGCGCCCACGCCAGCGCCGGAGCAGCCCCTCGAGGAATGCCGTGTGGGCCATCCCCTCGGTCTCGGCGTGCACCGTGAGCACGTTGAGGCGTCCCTCGACCAGCCGCCGGTCGAAGAACGGGACGAGCCCTTCGCGATGGGCCTCCACGGTCCCCAGCACCTCGTCGAGGGTCGGGAGGGTGGTCGGGATCTCCGGCGCTCGGAAGCTCTCCTCCCGCGCGCAGGGGAGGTAGGGACAGGTCCCGCGCGTGTCGCTGTGGTACTCGAGCCCGAGGTCGTCCTGGATCCTGAGGCTCGCCGCCGTGCACTGCCAGCCGGGCGCGGCCGAGCCCTCGGGGCGGCGGCCGAGCGCCGCCGCGACACCGAGCAGCCCCCTCTCGAACTCCTCCCGCGCCTCCCGGTCGTCCATGCGCGCCAGCCGGTCGTGCCAGCGCACGTGATCCCAGCCGTGAGGGCCGACCTCGTGCCCCTCCTCGTCCAGCGAGCGAAGGAGGTGGGGAAACGCCGAGCCCACGGGTCGCGACGGCAAGAGCGTCCCGGAGAGGATCGTCCGGAGGCCGTACGTGCTCGCGGCCCTCGTTCTGAGCATCTTTCTCAGGAAGCCCTTCCGGGTGAGCACGCGGAGGATCGCCCTCCCCGAGCGATCCGGCCCCATGCTGACGAAGAACGATGCGGGAATGCCGGCCGCGCGGAAGATCGACGCGAGGCGAGGGATCCCCTCCCGCGCGCCGACGTGGGTATCGACGTCGACCTTGATCGCCACCTCGGTGACGCGGTCGGCGGGCCTCACGGCGACGGCGCTCCCAGCAGCGTCCCCACCGGGAGGAACGCGCCGTGCCGGTCCCGCTCCCCCTCGAGCTGGCAGACATCGACCCGGTAGGTGCCGTCGCCGGTGCCGACGAGGGCGGCGCCGCGCTCGCGCTCGACGCCGATCACCCGTCCGGGCTCGACCCGTGGCCCCGCGGAAGGCAGAGAGCGCCCCGCCCAGACGTAGAGCTTCCTCCCGCCGAGGAACGTGAAGGCGCCGGGGTACGGGCGCGTCACCGCCCGGACCAGGTTGTGGACCGCGACCGCGGAGCGGCTCCAGTCGATCCGGCCGTCCTCGGGCCGCCGTCCACGGCAGTAGGTCCCGCAGGAGAGGTCCTGCGGAACGCGAGCCGCCCGCCCGAGGCGGAGCAGCGGGAGCGTGTCCCGCAGCGTCTCGCGCGCCGCGACGACGATCTTGCGGAGCAGGACCGGCGCCGTGTCCTCGAACTCGATCGCGACCCGCCGCTGGGCGACGATGTCCCCGGCGTCGGGCTTCGCCGTCATGTAGTGCAGCGTGACGCCGGTCTCGACCTCCCCGTTCACCAGCACCCAATTCACCGGGGCGCGCCCGCGATACCTGGGGAGGAGGCTGCCGTGCAGGTTCAGCGCGCCCAGCGGGGGGATCCTCAGGATCTCCTCGGCGATCATCCGGCGGTAGTAGAACGAGAACAGGATCGTCGGCTGAAGGGCGCGGATGGCCTCGACCCACTCCGGCCGGTTGACGTCCTGCGGCGTGAACACCGGGAGGCCGCGGGCGCTCGCGAGGCCCGCCACCGAGCCGAACTCGACGTTCTCGCCGGGATCGTCCTCGTGGGTGAAGACCCCGAGGACCTCGTCTCCCTGCGCGAGAAGTTCCTCGAGCCCCGCGCAGCCGACGTCGTGGTAGGCCAGGACGACGGCGCGCAGCGGGGAGCCGTCAGCCTTCATGGCGATAGATGCGGCGGACGACGAACCGCGGCCGGCGGCGCACCTCGAAGTAGATCCGCCCGATGTACTGGCCGATCAGGCCGAGCGCCAGGATCTGCAGTCCGACGAACACGAACAGGACGGCGAACAGCGTGAACAGCCCTTCGGCCTCGGGTCCCACCACGAGCCTGCGGACCAGCAGGAACCCGCCGAATCCCATTCCGAGTGCGGCGATCACTCCTCCGAGAAGGGTCACCATCCGGATCGGATACAGGGAGAACCCCGTGATCAGGTCGAACGCGAGGTGGAACAGGCGCCTCAGGTCGTATTTCGACTTCCCTCCGGTCCTGGCGGCGTGCCCGACCGGCACCTCCTTCACGGAGTGCGCGAACAGGTTGGCCAGGGCGGGCACGAACGTCGCGTTCTCCCCGTAGCGGCAGATGTAGTCGACGATCTCCCGGCGGTACGCCCGGAGCATGCAGCCGTAGTCCTTCAGCTCCATCCCGGTGGAGTCGCTGATGATCCGGTTGACGATCCGTGACGGGAGCCTGCGGGCGAACGAGTCGTGCCGGTCGACGCGAACGCCGCCGGCGACGTCGTGCCCCTCCTCGATCGCCGCCACGAGCTTGCCGATCTCCTCCGGCGGGTTCTGGAGGTCCGCGTCGAGCGTGATCACGATCTGGCCGCGCGCCTCCTCGAATCCCGCGAGGATCGCCGCGTGCTGCCCGAAGTTGTGCGCCAGCTGCACCACGGTCACGTGGTCGCTCGCGGCCGCGAGCCCGCGCAGCAGCTCGAGGGAGCGGTCGTGGCTCCCGTCGTCCACGTACACGACCTCCCACGTCCGTCCCGTCGCCTCGAGCGCCGCTCCCAGCCGCCGGTCCAGCTCGGCGACGTTCGCCTCCTCTTCGAACACCGGCACCACGGCGGACAGGTAGGGCGCCGGACCGGACGCCGCCGGGCGCTCACCACGCCGCACGGGGGTCTCGCCCATCACGTCACCTCCGGTGCGAACGAACCACTTTCCTGACCGCGCGGGCGACGTCGTCCACGTCCCCCTCGGTCATGCCGGGGAAGAGCGGGAGCGACACGATGCGCTCGGACACCTTTTCCGCCTCGGGAAAATCCCCGGGCCGATGGCCGTACCGCTCGCGGTAGTACGGCTGCAGGTGCACGGCGAGGAAGTGGAGGCCGGTGCCGACGTTCTCGCGCTTCATCGCCTCCATGAAGCCGAAGCGGTCCAGGTCGAGCCGGTCGACGTCCACCAGGATCGTGAACAGGTGCCACGCGTGCCGGGCGGGATAGCCCGCCTCGGCCGCGGGGAGGCGGATCCCCTCGACGTCCCGGAGCGCGTCGAGGTAGCGGCTCGCGAGGCGGGCGCGCCGATCGTTGAGCGCGTCGAGCCTTCGGAGCTGCACCAGGCCGATCGCCGACTGGATGTCCGTGAGGTTGTACTTGAACCCAGGGCGAAGCACGTCGTAGGCGGCCCCGGCCCCCTGGCCCTGGCGCTGCCAGGAGTCGCGGGTGATCCCGTGGAACCGCAGCAGGCGAAGCCGAGCGGCGAGGTCGTCGTCGTCGGTGGTGATCATCCCGCCCTCGCCGGTCGTGAGGTTCTTGATCGCGTGGAAGCTGAACACGGTCAGGAGGCTCAGGCTACCCACCGGTCGCCCGCCGAGCAGGGCCCCCGCGGCGTGCGCGGCGTCCTCGATCACCGGGATACCGCGCTCGCGGGACACCGCGCCGATCGCGTCCATGTCGCAAGGGAGGCCGGCGAAATGCACGGGGAGGATCGCGCGGGTGCGAGAGGTCAGCGCGTCCCGGAGCCGTCTCGGATCGAGGTTGAACGTGTCCTCGTCGATGTCGACGAATACGGGGCGCGCACCGACCAGCTCGACGATGTTGACCGTCGAGACCCAGGTCATCGGGCTCGTCACCACCTCGTCGCCGGGGCCGATCCCGAGAGCGAGGAGCGCCAGGTGCTCTCCTCCGGTTCCCGAGGCCACGGCGAGAGCGTGGCGCGCCCCGACGTGGACGGCGAACCGCTCCTCGAGCTCCCGCGTTCGCGGGCCGGTGGTGATCCAGCCCGAGCGGAGACAGTCCACGACGGCCTGCACCTCCTCCTCCCCCAGGGCGGGCCGGGAGAAGGGCAGGAACGTCAGACGGGCACGATCGTCCACCATGGGTGACCGCTCCCCGCTCCGGTGCTTTCAGTCGATCTTGAATCCCAGGTCGACCGTCGCCTGGTACTCGGCGACCTTCCCGTCGCGCAAGGCGCCCCGGAGCTCGACGACCTCGAACCACGAAGCGCCGCGAATCGTCTCCGCGGCCTTTGCGGCCGCCGCCTCGATCGCCTTCTCGTAGCTCTTGTCGGAGCAGCCGACCAGCCTGACCTTCTTGAACACCTTGTCGCCCATGCGATCTCCTCGCGCGCGAGCCCTCCCCGGTGCGTCACCGGGCGGGTCACGCTGGCGATGGGCGTGCCCGTGGCCAGGCCCATGAATCCGTAGTCGGCGGTGGTGTTGGGGATCGAGATCGTCCCGTCCACGAACTTGGTGTCAAAGCCGGA
>JAIQFR010000095.1 GCA_020073205.1 Terriglobia bacterium | reverse complement strand
AGGAAGTTGCCGTTTCCGACAGGAATGTCGCGCGGCACCGTGGCCCTCCGTCCCCCGAAATGCGCCAGCCGCAATTATAAGTCGGCGCGCGCGGCAATTCAACGAAACGATGGCGGTCGGCCAACCGCTCAGTTACGGGTGCTTGTGGAGGGACGCGCTTCGTCGCGTCCGGCTGTTATCGCGAGTCGGCGGCCACGACGGAGCCACCGAGGTACGTCGCGAAAAGGACCCTCTCCCCGCCGCGATCGAGCTTGGCCACGAACGCGTCCCCCGCGGGGGAGTGGCCCGCGCCCCCCGGAGCGGCCTGCAGCGCGTTGACCACCGGGAAGTCGACGGATCGAGTGCTCCCGGCCACGTGGACTCCGCCGGCTCGATCCACCCGGATGGCGGCTCCGGCTTCGTCGCCGCTCCCGCCGAGGTACGTCGAGTAGAGCAGCTGCGAGCCGTCGGCGCCGAGGCTCGCGACGAACGCGTCGGATCGTCCGCCCGGGCGGCCCTGCGCGGCCGTTTCCGTGGTCGGGAACTCACCACCCACGGTCCGACCGGTCACCCACGCGGCACCGTCCGCGTCCACGTCCACCGCGAGGCCCTGGTCGGCGCCATCGCCGCCCAGATAGGTCGAGTAGATGAAGGAAGCGCCCTCCGCGTCCAGCTTGGAGACGAAGGCGTCGGAAGGCCCGCGGAGCGCGGGCTCGAGGGGCGCGACGACGGGGAACTCTCGCGACGTCGTCCACCCGGTCACCAGGGCCTGGCCCGCGGAATCGACGGCGATTCCCATCGGCGTGTCGTCGCCCTCGCCGCCGAAGTAGACGGTGTACAGGCGTGTCGACCCGTCGGGGCTCAGCTTCGCGACGAAAGCGTTTGCGGGCTCCCCGATTCGAGTCCGGAGCCTGCCGGCGACGTAGGCGTTCCCCTTGGCGTCCGTCGCGATACGTACCGCATCGCCCGTCCCGATCGGGCCCCGCGCAAGCGTGCGCGACACGCGAATCGCGAGGCGGAGCGGTGCCTCAGGGTCGAGCGCCGAGGTCAGGACTCCCACCTCGTTCACGCCGCGGAGCACGAAGCTCGCGGCCGAGGCCACGACCTCGCCGCGGATCATCTGGCGCGCCGTCGGCCTGAGCAGCCGGATCTCGCCGCCGCCGGCTCGAAGCACGAGGTCGCCGCTCGAATCGTCGATTCGAGGCGCGTTCGCTCCGTCGATCCCCAGCCGGATCGCCCGCGGATCCGAACCGGGGGCGAGTGCGAGCTCGATCTCGAGGTGACGTCGGTCGCCACGGTAGGTCAGCGTCACGCCCGGATACAGCCCGCCTTCCGTGACGGCCGCGTAAGTCGGGATGCGGGAAAGCCACGCGGCCGGGTCCGACCCGGTCAGATAGGCGACCTTGCCGGGAAGCTCGTCGCTCCCCTCGAGCCAGGCTTGAGGCTGCGCGTCCAGGAGGAGGAGCCGCAGGCGCTCCGCCGGCGCGCTCGGAGAGGACGGGAGGACGAGCACGGCCCCCGCCGGATCCAGGAGCACCTCGTAGCCGTCCGCGCGTGAGACGAACTCGTGGCTCCCGCCGGCCTGTCCCCGGTTCGCCTCGAACACCAGCGGGAGGCCCGCCGCGGCGAACGCGACCGGAGGATTCATGGTGAGGATGAGCGCTACCGAAGCGAGAAAGGCGGCGCTTACGAGCCGCCTGAGAATGACGCGGATCATGATCGACCTCCACGAGGCAAGAACACCGAGCGAGTGCCTCTGTGGAGGAGGACGTGCGGGGCCGGCGATATCCCCACCCCATGGCGGATTTCGGCGGAGGATTCGGCGCTCAGGCCCGCGTGGGGCGCCGCCGGCGCCGGAAGAAGAGCGCCAGCGCCGCCAGAGCCGCCGCGACGATCGGCAGGAACACGGGCGTCCACCGGGGCGCGGGTCTAGGTCCGCTCGGGAACGGCACCAGGTCACCGTCGCCCAGGACCACGAGGCCGGCCCACTCGGCCGCGGGAGCCCCGGCCCGCATCCTCTCGCGTCGGGCCTCCGCGAGCGCGGCGCTCACGCTCTTCCCCAGGCATAGGTGGCGGTAGAGTCTTCCCGCCACCGCAGCGGCCTCGTCGTCCCGCATCGGCCAGAGGCTCGCGACGACGGCCCGGGCGCCGGCCTCGAAGAAGGCCCGGGCGAGGCCCACCACGCCCTCGCCGCGGAGGAGCGCCCCCGAGGCGCTGCTGCACGAGGATAGGACGACGAGCCGTCCCTCGAGCGGCAGCTCGACGATCTCCCTCGGCTGCACCAGGCCGTCCTCGTCGGCCGCGCCGGGAGCGAGCAGGACCGCGGAACGCTCCGGGTGCTCCTCGTCCAGCACCGCGTGGGTCGCCAGGACGAGGATGCCGATTTCCTCGGGCCGAGCGCGCTTGAGCCGGCGCTCGCTGGCGGCTGTCCCCTCGAGGAGGCGGCACCGGTCGCCGAGGAGCCGGGCGAGGAGGCGCGCCTCGGACCTCGCGAAGGGCAGCGCCCCGAGCTGCAGGCCTTCCACCCAGGGGGCCGACTGGCGGAGCATCGCCGGCTCGTCCAGCGACGGTAGGGCCGGGTCCGCGAGCGCCAGCGCGGACTCGGGGGGGCGAGGCGCCGGCGAGCGCCGCCATCGCGCCCAGATCGTCGCGGACGGCGCGATCGAGATCTCGAATCGTGCGCCCAGGGGCTCCGCCAGCGGATCGGGGGCGAGCGCCTCGAACGGGAGCCGGTGAAGCTCTCGATCCGGAACCACGACGAGCCGCGTTATGTCCGGGGGCAGGTCCGCGAGAGCGTCCCTGAGGAGATCGTCGTAGAGGCGGACGGCGGCTCGCCGCTCGAGGCCGTCCCGCCGGGCGAACGTGCCGAGGAAGACGTCGATCTCCTTCGCGAGAAGGTCAAAGTCGGGAAGCGGCAGGACCCGCGCCGAGTCGCGGGTGATCACGAAGACCCAGGAGCCTCCGTTCGACCACCAGAGCGTCTCGTCGGTCCGCCGCGTGGAAAGCTGGAACGCGAGAAGGGCTTGGTCGGGCGCCAGCAGGGATCGGACTTCCTCGAGGGAGGGAATCATCGGTCTCTTCAAGGCAGCGAACCGAGGATCAGCACGCGCCATCTCCTCGCGGAGCGCCCCCTCCTGCGACTCCAGCTGGTCGATCTCGTGGAGCAGCGCTTCCTTCTCCGCGGGAGCGAGCGCCCCCTGGACCAGCCGCTTCTGGATCCCGGTGATCCGATCGATCGTCGCTTCCCGTTGCCTGGCCGCGGGGCCGACCGAAGACGGGACTCGAGTGGCGCGGGCGGCATCGAGGGAGTCCAGAAGCGCCCGGGCGCGCATCCGCTCGGCAATGGCGAAGGCGACCCTCATGTCCTCCGGGGTGGGTGTTCCTCCCGGCGCGCCGAGGATGAACCCCGCCGTCTGGTAGTAGAGAACGGATTGCTCGGCGAACCAGCGCGCCCTCACCATCTCGTCTCGCTGGAGATCGCGGATCCTCTCGGTCTCGTCGAGGGCCACGAGGGAGTCCGCGATCGCCTGGTCCCTCGGGCCGGTATCCCACCTCAGGTGCATTCGGGCGACGTAGGCCGATGCGATCTCGCGGGGAATGCCGGCTTCCCGGGCCACGGCGATCGCCCGGTCGATCAGGCCCAGCGCCGCCTCTGGATGGCCGGGGTCGGCCTGGAGCGCAAGGGGCGCGAGAAGGCGCAGGGCCTCGCCGATCGCGGCGCGATCGCGTTCGGAAGCGAGCACGGTCTCGAGATGGCGGATCCTCACCGAACGATCGAGCGTGGGATCCTGGGCGAGGAGCCGGCGTACCGCGTTCTCCGCCGGCCGGTTCCCGGACGCGACCGAGGCGTCGAACGCGTGCCGGACCAGGCCCCGGACCTCCTCCATCGGTATGCCCCCGTCGGGTCCGAGTCTCGAGGCGAGCAGCGCGACGTCGCGGAGCGAGGAGGCTTCGAGGAAGAGGTCCCCCGCCTGCCGGTAGATCTCAGATTCCTCCTGGTAGTAGCGCAGCGAATCGTTGAAGCGCCCCGTGGCCCAGCAGACCGCCCCGAGGGTGGCGAGGATTCCCGTCCGCAGGTCGAAAGGCGCACCCGCGGTCAACGCGGCCTCGGCCTGGTTGGCCAGGGTCCATGCCTTGCCGAAGTCCGCCGCCAGGTACGCTTGACGCCCTTCCTCCCAGTCCACCCGGGCCAGGAGGAGCGGGTCGGACGACGCCTCCGCCAGCAGCCTGGCCCGGCGGAGCGGCTCCTCGGCGGCGGCGAGGTTCCCCCGATACTGGTGGAAATACGCGATCGAGACGAACGCGAGCACCGCGCCCGTGTAGTTCTTTTCGGCCGCAAGCCCCTCGGCGGCGCGCTCGATCAGCTCCTTGGCCCGGTTGCTCCCTCGGTCGGCCTCGATCAGGCCGAGGTAGAACCGGGCGAGGTGGTTCGAGGGATCGAGCGCGAGCCGGGCGTCCAGGCGCCGGGCGGCGTCGTCCCACGCCTGGAGTCGCCGTGCGGTCCGCCAGTAGCAAACGTACGAGGACAGGTCCTTGGGAAACTCGCGCGCGCGCGTGTCGCAATCGTCGAGCGTCGGGGCCGGGCGGGGCGCGTCCGCCCACGACGGGAGGATCGCCGCGGAGGCCAGGAGGCAGCAGGCGAGGGCCCCGCGAAGACCCCTCATGGGCTCTGGGAACTCTCGACGCGGGCGAGGAACGTGTCGGAGGTCACGCGCGCCCCGTCCGGGAAAACGGCCTTGACCTGCCAGAGGATCCTCTCGTCGGGCCCCAGCCTCGAGACGGCCGCCTCGGGAACCAGGAACTCCGGCCGCTCGAGGGACGGAGCCTCGGCGAGCGTCGCCAGCCTCTCGTCGGTGACCTGGATCGAGTACCGCGTGCCCGGGGGGCCCGGCGTCCA
Organism: Terriglobia bacterium; assembly: GCA_020073205.1. Taxonomy (NCBI): domain Bacteria; kingdom Pseudomonadati; phylum Acidobacteriota; class Terriglobia; species Terriglobia bacterium. Next base: position 11,549 of record JAIQFR010000095.1, on the reverse strand, counting down.
CCGGAGGCGGAATCCCTGCCGGGGGAGCGCGCCGCCGTCGGGAACCAGGGCGCGGATGGCGATCGGGGCCGTCGCTCTCATGCCGGGGCTCTCCGGCTCCTTCGGCGACCACCGGTAGAGCGCGAGGCCCGCACCGACGAAGAGGACCGCCGCCGCGGCGCCGTAGCGGAGCCATCGCCGATCGGGACGCGGGACGGGGATCGCCGCCAGGGGAACGGCGCGCGCCTCCGTCCGGTGTTGCTCGCGGGCCAGGCGCCAGGCCACCGTGCAAGCCGGGCAGGCGGCCGCGTGATCGAGCAGGCTTCGGATCTCGCTCCAGGGGGTCTCGTTCCTCGCGGCCAGCCAGATCCGGTCGGGCGCGGGGCAATCGTCCCCCACGACGGCCCCTCGAGGCGGCGACGTGAATCGCGCACGGAGGAGCTCCGCGGCGGCTTCGTTTTCCTTCATGGCGTGAGCCCCTTGGCCGCGAGGCACCGGCGCAGATCCGAGATCCCGCGATGCGTCAGGTGCTCCGACCGCTTCCGATTCCAGCCCGACAACTCCACCGTCTCCAGCAGCGAGTAGCCCAGGAGGTACAGCGTCACCGCCGTTCGCCGGGGTCCGGCGAGGGCGGCCAGGCACGCCCGGATGGCCCGTTCGATCTCCCGGGCCGCGACCTGCTGGTGCGGGTTCGGCGTGCGTGCCTCTCGGCTCTCGAGTTCGGGTTCCTCCGATTCCGCGACCTCCGGGCGGCGGAACCGCCGGCGGATCTCGTCCACCGCCGCGTTGTGGGCCGCCCTCATCAGGTAAGACGTCGAGACCTCGAAATCTCCCCCTTCTCTTTGGGAGCGCTCGAGGACCTGCATCATCGCGATCTGGACGATGTCCTCCGCCTGGTCCGACAGCCAGCGGGGACAGACCCGACGCACGAGGCTCAGGAGCTGCGGACGGATCGACGCGAACTCCTCCGGCTCGAGGATCCGCGGAGCGCCAGGTCCATCCGGCCGGATCGAGCCTTCGACCTCCGGGGAATTCGGCATCTCGCCCACCTCTCGGCGCCGGAATTCGCGTTGAATCCTACGGCTCGACCCCGACCAACAGCATCTCGTCGTCCCTCACGAGGCCGACCCCCGGCGCGTACAGCTTGTGGCTCGTGCCCGCCTCGAGGCCGGAAGTCTCCCTCGCGTGGAGGCAGTGGCGGAACGTGCCCGCGGGGGTCTTCACGTCCTCGTCGACCCCGGCGATCTCGGCGCGGTCCATCGCGATGCCCGGCGCGAATTCCTCGTAGAATCTGTCGCCGACCTTCGGCGCGGCCGGGACCATGAGGCCGAACCGCGCGCCCCCGATTCCCGCTTCCCATGCGCCCTCGTGGGCGGCGACCTTCCCGTTCTTGTAGACGTCCACCGATTCGCCGAAGTAGTAGACCGCCCCGGTCTTCGCGTCGATCGCGAAGTAGTTCCGGGAGACCTCGACCAGACGTCCGCTCTGGGTCTCCCGCTCCTCGACGACCCGGGTCCTGACCCCGTCCACCATCCGGGTCTCGTCGAGGACGGTGATGTCGAGGGTCGACCTCCCGTGCTTGAAGTGGAGCCGGTGCCCCGGCTCGAGGATGATGTAGGGGCTCCGGCCCGAGGCCGAAAGGTCGGCCTTGTCCACCTCGAAGGTGTCGCGGAATCCCGATTCCTTGCTGCCGAGGGCGGTTGCACCGGCGGCGCAGGCCAGCGAGAGGATCACGGCCCCGAGGACGCGGAGGGTTGCCGGCATGGAAGACCTCCCGTTCTTCATTCGGCGTCCGGCGGCGAGCACGCGGTCCCGACCGCCCGCGGCCGATCGTCCCGCTACTTCCCCCGCAACTCCCGCGTCCAGTTCAACACCAGGTCGATGCGCCGGACCTCGGCTTCGTCGTCGCCCTTCTGGATCGTGAAGACGCGGCCGTCCGCGAGGATCTCCACGTTGTCCAACGGCCGGAACGCCCGCACGGGCGCCAGATCGAGATGAGGCTTGGGCGGCGACGCGGCACCCGTCCGCGGGTCGAACGCCACCGCCATCACGTGTTCGTCCGGGGTCACGAAGTACAGCGTGCGGCCGTCCGCGGCCCACGCCGGTCGCGCTCCACCGCCACGGGAGACCGGGATCGGGGAGCCCACGGTCCCGTCGCGACCGAACGCCCCGACGTAGACCTCACGCTTCCCGGTCTCGTCGGAATCCCAGGCCAGCCAGCTTCCGTCTCGCGAAAGGCGCGGCGAGCCCGCGCTCCCCGGGCCGGTCACGAGCGGAACCATCTTCTCCGCCGATTCCCCTGTCTCGGGCGCGACCGGCACGCGCACGAGGCGGGTCTTGCCGTCCGCGTTGTCGACCGCGAGGACCGAGGCGCCGTCGGGCGTCCAGGCCGACGGGAGGAGGGGACGCCGGGCGAAGTCGTCTACCCTCACGATGCGCCGGGGCGCCCCGGTGCCGTCGGCTCGAGCGACGTAAATGCCGTCGGCTGGCGTCCGGCCGATGCGGTAGTACGCGAGGGTCGAGCCGTCGGGGGACCAGACGGGCCGACCCGTGTCCGCCTCCGGAACGGAGATGAGGCGTCGAAGTCCCGGACGTCCCTTCTCGACGATCCAGATCTCGTAAATCGCCTCCGCGGACGGGATCACGACGGCGGCGCGGCGTTCGTCGGGAGAAACCGAGGGGGGCGTCTCGAAGGCCCGCTTCTCGTCGGACCACGACTCGACCGAGCCTCCGGGAGTCGCGACGACGAGGCCTCTGTTTGCGCCCACTCGCCCACCCGGCGCGTAAGCGAGCGTTCCGTCCTGCGAGAGGCCGAAGGAGCCGTGCAGCCACGAGCTGTCGATGAGGAGCCCGTCGAGGATCGCCACCGGCGCGGCGATGAGCGCGTTCTTCCCGAGGTCGAAGGGCACGACGAGGATCGTGTCGCCGCGCGAGAAGGCGAGCTGCCCCGTCGGAAGGAAGAACGCGGAACCGCCGTCCGCCACGACGGTCGTCGCTTCTCCCGTCCTGAGGTCGACGCTCGAGATGCCGAGCTGATACCCCCGTTTGGCGTACGAGACCATCTGCGCCAGCACCCGCCGGCCGCCGGGAAGCACGCGCATGAAGAAGTCCGGCGAGATCGTCGAGCCGCCCGCGCGGACCTCGACCGGGGCGGCCGGGCGCGCATCCGACCCGGCCAAGCGGACCAGCGTTCTTCCCCCCGCGGCCGCCGTCAGGAAGTCGCTGCCGTCGAGCCACACGAGTCCCTGCCACGCGTCGTCCCACGGCCCGACCACGATCGGGGGCGAGAAGCCGTCCAGCGCGATCTTCATCAGGGTCAGCCGACTCGAATCGCGCGACGCCTGCGCGACGAACGCGAGCCACCTCCCGTCCGGCGAGAACGCGCTCAAAAGGGCGCCCTCGCTTCCCTTGATCGCGGTGAAGTCGTAGCCGTCGAGGCGGCGCGCGTAGAGCCGGTACGGCTCGGGAGGCGCGCCCCGTTCCCGCCTCGGCCGGCCCACGATCACGAGGCAGCGGCCGTCCGGGGAGAAGTCGAAGTCGGTCGACCGCATTTCGATCGACGGGGGGACTTCGATGGACACGCGAGCCACCCGGCCCGCGCTCTCCCTGGGGATGAGATTTCGCGTGACGAGGGACCCCGCTGCGACTCCCGCAAGCGCGACCGCGACGAGGACGACCATCTGGAGCGCCCGGCGGCGCGAGCGCGCCACCGCTGGAGCTGATCCCACCGGCGCCGGGATCGGGGACAGGGCCTCTTCGAGCTCGACGCGAGCGTCGCCGATGTCGCGAAGGCGCTTCCTGGGGTCCTTCTCGAGGCAGCGCAGCAGCAGCGCGCGCACCCGAGGTGGCGTCGCCGGGGGGAGCTTCGACCAGTCGGGCTCGAGATGGAGGATCGCCCCGATCGTCTCGGGCGCCGTCTCGCCTCCGAAAGCGTGCCAAGACGTCAGGCACTCGTAGAGCAGGCAGCCGAACGACCAGATGTCCGTGCGGCGGTCCACCGGCTTGCCCCGCGCCTGCTCCGGGCTCATGTACGTCACGGTCCCGAGCACCACGCCGAGCCGCGTTCCCCCGGTGGTGATCGTCGGGGTCGTCATCGGCGCCAGCTGTCCGGGCGGCGGCGCGGACGGATCGATCACCCGGGCCTTGGCCAGCCCGAAGTCGAGGATCTTGATCCGGCCTTCGTCGGTGAGCTTCACGTTCGACGGCTTCAGGTCGCGGTGAACGATCCCGAGCTCGTGCGCGGCCTCGAGTCCGTCGGCGATCTGTACGGCGAGGCCGAGCGCCTCCGCGATCTCCATCGGCCCGTGGGCCAGGATCTCGTCCAGCGTCCGGCCCGACACCAGCTCGAGCACGAGCACCGGCGGGCCACCGCCGACGCCCTCCTCGAGCCCGTAGATCGCTCCCACGTTGGGATGGTTGAGCGAGGCCAGGAGCTTCGCCTCGCGCCTGAACCGGGCGAGCCGATCCACATTCTCCCGGACGTCCTCCGGGAGGACTTTCAGCGCCACCTCACGATCGAGGCGTGCGTCCCGCGCCCGGTAGACCTCCCCCATGCCTCCCGCGCCGAGAGGGGAGAGGACCTCGTAGGGGCCGATGCGAGCGCCAGGGGCCAGGGGCAAGAAGGGATCTCCCGCGCGTTGCGACCGCGAGGATCCAAGAATACCCCAGTTCGGCGCGGACCTTAACGCGGGCGGTGGGGGTCGGGCCCTCGTCCGGAGCGGGCGTGCCCGAATTCGGCGACGTCATCGGCGACACTCTCCTCGTTTGGGTGTATACACTTCTCAGGCTCCGTGTGTCCAATTCGGACACGAGCCGGGTAGGAAGGGCTGAACCGTGGCACAGAGGTCTCGAGCGAAGTTCGAGAAGCGACAGAAGGAGCTGGCCCGGCAAGACCGGCAGAAGGCGAAGCGCGCGCGACGCCTGGAATCGCGGGAGCAGAAGGGGGACGAGGCGCCTGCCGCCTTGGACCCGGACGCCGCCGCGGCGCCGGCCGACCCCTTGCCTCCGCAGGACGAGTCCTGAGCCGCCGACGCCCGCCGGGGGCATGACGGGAGGCGGGCGAGAGCGGCTCCACGGGAGCCTGCCGCATGAGAATCGGCATTCTCGACGTGCTCGTCGATTCCCCGCGGACCTGGATCAACTTCGCCTACCGCGGGATCCTGAAGAAGCAGTACGCGAGCATCGTTCCCCAGGCGGTCGCGGTCTGGTGCCGGCAGCTGGGCCACGAGGTCGCGTACGCGGCGTACTACGGACAGGACGATCCCAAGCGGCTGCTCCCGGACGACCTGCACCTCGTCTTCCTCTCCACCTACACGCAGTCGAGCGCCCTGGCCTACGCGCTGGCGAAGCTCTATCGCAAGGAAGGCACCCTGACGGTGATCGGAGGGCCGCACGCCAGGTCGTTCCCGGCGGACTGCCTGCGGTTCTTCGACTGGGTCGTCCTCGAATGCGACAAGACCTTGGTCGGCGATCTCCTCAAGGGAGCGTTCAAGCGGAACTCCGTCATCACCAGCGGCCGCCCGCTCCACGACATCCCGAGCGTCGAGGAGCGCCTGCCCGAGATCGAGATCTCCGCATTCGCGCGCGGGAGGCCGGTCTGGTCCAGCATCGTTCCCCTGTTGAGCAGCGTGGGCTGCCCCTACGCCTGCGACTTCTGCGTCGACTGGAGCAACGACTACGCCCTCCTTCCCCTCGACCGCCTCGAAGCCGACCTCTCCTTCATCTCGAGCCGCTGGCCCCGGGTCATGGTCGCGTACCACGATCCGAACTTCGGGGTGAAGTTCGATCAGGTCCTGTCGGTGATGGAGCGGATGCCGCCCCCCGCCCGCAACCCCTACGTCATGGAAAGCTCCCTCTCCCTGCTCAAGGGACCTCGGCTGAGGCGCCTCAAGGACACGCGCTGCGTCTACGTCGCGCCCGGGGTCGAGTCGTGGCAGGCGTACTCCGAGAAGGTCGGCGTCGGCGGGAGCGTGGGCAGGGACCGGCTCGAGCAACTCGTCGCGCGCTTCGGGGAGCTGCGAGACCACGTCGTGGGCTTGCAGGCGAATTTCATGTTCGGCACCGACGTGGACCGCGGGGACGAGCCGGTGGAGCTGACCCGGGAATTCATGCGCCGGCTACCCTTCGTCTGGCCCACGATCAACATCCCGACGCCCTTCGGGGGCACGCCCCTCTACGACCGGTGCCTCGCCCAGGGGCGGATCCTCCGCTCCATGCCGTTCAGCTTCTACTACACCCCCTACCTGGTCACGACGCTCGAGCATTACCACCCGGTCGAGTACTACGAGAAGCTGGCGGACATGTACGCGTCCATGACCTCCGCCACGATGATCGTGAGCCGGCTGCTCACGGACGCACCTCCGACGCTCCGGGCGCTGCACGCGCTCAGGAGCGTCGCGATGAAGAAGTTCCTCTCCGCGTTCCGCCGCATCCGGGGCCTGCTCGAGACCGACCTCACGTTCCGGGCGTTCCACGAAGGCCGATCGACCGCGCTGCCGGACTACTATCGCCGCGTGTACGAGCGTAAGCTCGGCGGCTACGCCTCGCTCCTCTCCCCGGCGGAGCGCACGCCGGAGCTGGGGACGGCGTGATCCCGGCCCCCGCGCGCCGGAGCGGCCCGGCCGGCCGGAAGATTCTCCTTGATTCCGGAGAAGAGCCCGGAGAGACTCTCCGGTCGTGAGCGAACCCGCGCAGAAGAGCTCCGAGATCCGGCGGATCGCCTTCCTCGGCGATTACCTTCCGCGCAAGTGCGGCATCGCGACGTTCACGTCCGACCTGCTCACGGCCGTGGCGGAGGAGCATCCCGGCAGCCAGTGCTTCGCGGTGCCGGTCAACGACGTCGAGGGCGGCTACGACTATCCGGAGGTCGTCCGGTTCGAGATCGAGGAGCAGGACCTCCCGTCCTACCAGCGCGCGGCGGACTTCCTGAACATCGGCAACGTGGACATCGTCTCCGTGCAGCACGAGTTCGGGATCTACGGCGGACCCGCCGGCCGCCACCTCCTGGCGCTCCTGCGCGAGCTCCGGATGCCCGTCGTCACGACGCTCCACACGGTCCTCAGCGAGCCGAACGCCGACCAGCGGCGCGTGATGCAGGAGCTGATCGCACGCTCGACCCGCCTCGTGGTCATGGCCGAGCGCGGTCGGCGGATGCTGCAGGAGGTGTACCAGGCGCCTCCGGCCAAGATCGATCTGATCCCGCACGGCATCCCGGACATCCCGTTCGTCGATCCGAACTACTACAAGGACCAGTTCGGCGTCGAGGGGAGGACGGTGCTGCTCACGTTCGGGCTGCTCTCCCCGAACAAGGGGATCGAGCACGTCCTGAACGCGCTGCCGCGGGTGCTCGCGGAGTTCCCCGAGGTGGTCTACGTCGTCGTCGGGGCCACGCACCCGAACGAGCTGCGCGAGCAGGGCGAAGCCTACCGCCTCGGCCTCGAGCGCCTCGCGAAGAAGAACCGGGTGGACCGCAACGTCATCTTCTACAACCGGTTCGTGGAGCTCGAGGAGCTGAAGGAGTTCATCGGCGCCGCGGACCTGTACGTCACGCCGTATCTCAACGAGGCGCAGATCACCTCGGGCACCCTGGCGTACGCGTTCGGCGCCGGCAAGGCCGTGATCTCCACCCCGTACTGGCACGCCGCGGAGCTCCTGGCGGACGATCGCGGCGTGCTCGTGCCGTTCGGCGACGACGAGGCCCTGGCGCGGGCGGTGATCGGATTGCTGCGCGAGGACACCCGCCGGCACGCCATGCGCAAGAACGCCTACAAGCTGGGGCGCGAGATGGTCTGGAGCAACACGGCGCGGCTCTACTGGCGCTCCTTCGAGCTGGCGCGACTCCAAAGGGCGGCTCTGTCCCGCAAGTCGTTCGCGACGAAGACGCTCGACCAGCAGCCTCGCGACCTGCCCGAGATGAAGCTGGAGCACCTCTCGCGGATGACCGACTCGACGGGGATGTTCCAGCACGCGATCCTCACCGTGCCGAACTTCTCCGAGGGGTACTGCACGGACGACAACGCCAGGGCCTTCATCCTCGCGGTGCTGCTCGACGAGCTGGAGGAGGACTCGGCGCGCGCGCGGACGCTGGCCACCACGTACGCCGCGTTCCTGAATCACGCGTTCGATCCCGCCACCGGGCGCTTCCACAATCACCTGAGCTTCGACCGCCGCTGGCTGGACGAGAGGGGCTCGGAGGACTGCCACGGCCGGGCGCTCTGGGCCCTGGGCCTCGGGGCGGGGCGGTCGCCCTATCGGAGCTTCCAGGTGATGGCCGGCCAGCTCTTCGCGCAGGCGCTGCCGGCGGTGACGGATTTCACCTCCCCCAGGGCGTGGGCGTTCGCCCTCCTCGGCATTCACGAGTACCTGCGCCGGATGAGCGGGGACCGCCAGGTCCACCAGATCGGCGACGCTCTCATGGTGCGCCTCATGGAGCTGTTCGAGCGCTCGGCGAAGCCGGACTGGCCCTGGTTCGAGGACGACCTGACCTACGACAACGCCAAGCTCGCGCACGCCCTGATCCTGAGCGGGCGCGCCTCCGGCCAGCAGGCGGTCTTCGAGCGGGGCCTCGACGGGCTAAGGTGGCTGGCGGAGGTCCAGACGTCGGAGAACGGCCACTTCCGGCCGATCGGAAGCAACGGGTTCTACCGGCGGGGCGGCCCGCGCGCGCTCTTCGACCAGCAGCCGGTCGAGGCGCAGGCGATGGTGTCGGCCTGCCTCGAGGCGTACCGGGTGACCTCGGACCCCTGGTGGTACGAGCAGGCCCATCGGGCCTTCGACTGGTTCCTCGGCTGGAACGATCTCGGGCTGGAGCTCTACTCCCCGAACACGGGCGGCTGTCGCGACGCGCTGCACGTGGACCGCGTGAACGGCAACCAGGGGGCCGAATCGACGCTCGCCTTCCTGCTCTCGCTCGCCGAGATGCGGATCATGCAGAACGCGGTGACCGTGTTCAACGAGCCGGCTCCTTGACGCTCGCCATCCGATGAGCGCCGTCACCGTCCGACGGAGCGGCCTCGTCCTCCATCCGGACCGGACGCGGGTGCTGGCCCGGCCGCTCCATCTCGCGAGCCGGCAGCGCATCGGCAAGATCTGCGCCCAGGTCCTGGCCTTGGACGAAAGCGAGGTTCGAGCCCTGCTCGAGGCGGTGGAGGCGGAGTTCGGCGAGCGCCACATAGAGATCCGGGAGTACCTGAGACGGAGGTTCGACCAGGTGCGACCCTGGCTGCGTGCCGGCCAGAAGCTCACGGTCGAGCGGCAGCTGTTGCTCGGCGCGTACTTCACCCACGAGTACTCCCTCGAGGCCGCGGCGCTGTTCAATCCCTCGATCGTTCCGCACCCGGACCAGGAGGACCTCCCGTCCGGCTCGCTGCGCTTCGTCCTGAGCCTGAGGGCGACGGGTGAGGGGCACATCTCGTCGATCACGTTTCGCACGGGCACCCTGGACGAGGAGGGCGCCATCACGGTCAATCCGCCCACCCGTTACAGCCTCGAGCCCGATCAGGTCCCCAACGCGTCCTACGAGAAAGGCCTGTTCGCGCGGAAGCTCCAGGAGCTCGGTCTCGTGGGCGACTTCACCCGGCGGGTCCTCGAAGGCCTGGGGGACGCGTTCACGCTTGACGAGCTCCGCGCCGGCATCCGTCTCGCCACGGAGCAGCTCGGAGCGCGCGACCAGGAGACCGCCTCGGTCGCCCGGAAGACCCTGGCGCTGGCCCAGTCGAACTACGAGGTGCAGTTCGCGCCGGACTCGCGCCTGTCGGAGCGCGTGCTGTTCCCGGTCACGCCGTCGCAGAGGAACGGCATCGAGGACGCGCGTTTTGTGCAGTTCGTGAACGACGACGGCACTCGGACCTACTACGCCACCTACACCGCCTACGACGGCAAGCTGGTCCTGCCGCAATTCCTCGAGACCCCCGACTTCCGCCACTTCAAGTTCATCACGCTGAACGGGCCGGCGGTGCGGAACAAGGGGATGGCGCTCTTTCCGCGGAAGATCGGCGGCCTCTACGCGATGCTGGGACGCCAGGACCAGGAGAACCTCTACGTCATGTTCTCGGACCATCTGCACTTCTGGCAGACGGCGCAGCTCGTCCTGAAGCCGACGTTCCCGTGGGAGCTCATCCAGATCGGCAACTGCGGCTCGCCGATCGAGACCGAGGCCGGCTGGCTCGTGATCAGCCACGGGGTGGGGCCGATGCGGAAGTACTGCATCGGCGCCTTCCTGCTGGACCGCGACGATCCGACCCGGGTCGCCGGCCGCCTGAGGGAACCCCTCATCCGGCCCAGCGAGAACGAGCGCGAAGGGTACGTGCCCAACGTCGTCTATTCGTGCGGCAGCCTCCTGCGCGGGCGGCAGCTCGTCATCCCGTACGCGATGTCCGACTACGCCACGACGTTCGCCACGGTCTCCCTCGACGAGGTGCTGGCGGCGATGGAGTAGGCACCACCGTCGCGCCGACGGGGGAGCCGTCCAGCGTCTCCCAGCGGCCACGGCGGGCGATCCACTCCCGGTGGCAGGCCTGGGCCGCCGTGAGGATCAGGGGCACACCCGCCAGAACGGCCGGGACGAGCGCCACCGCGCCGGGAAGATGGCGCCCGCGCCGCCGCTTCGATCCGAGATCCCCGAGCAGCTGCCCATAGTAGCTGCCGATGATCGAATACACGTCCCACAGGAGAGCCCGGAGACCGGCCGGTTCTCCGCCGACCGCGCAGATGCCGCGCTTGAGGTTCTCGAGATACTCCGAGGTCGACCGCCCCGGAGCCGCCGTGTGCACGGTCCCGACGCGCTGGGCGCGGTGCGCGTCGCTTCCGCCGACCAGGACCTTCGGACCGAAGTTCCCCGAGGCGAACATCTCCTTCAGGATCCTGCCGTGGCTCGCCGGCTCGGATCCGTTGCAAACCTCGATGGCGGGAACCAGCGGAAGCACGCTGGCAAGGTCGCGGCGCGCGGAACGAACCGAGCGGGACCCGCGGAACGGATGGTTGAGAGCGAAAAAGACCCCCCGCGAGCGCAGCTCGGCGATCAGGTGGAAGACGTTGCCGCGCAGGCGTGCGATGTCGACGTGGAGTCTCTCGTCCACTCCGAGCACGCCGACGTGAAGGCGCTGCGAGGACCCCGGAATCGACGTGTCCACCTCCTCGCCGACGATCACCCGATGCGCCTCGTCCGGGCGTCTCGAGAGGAAATCGAGCGCGCCGGCGATCGTGTTGTGATCGGTGAAACAGACGAAGTGCATTCCCCGCGCGCGGGCCGCCTCGAACGCCGCGTCCGGCGTCACGTAACAGTCCCTGGCGCCGATGAGCCGCAAGTGCCCCCACCCGGAGAAGCTCGTGTGAACGTGAAGGTCCGCGCGCTTCCAGCCCCGTCGGAGCCGAGCGGGGCTCATGCCGCGCCACTCTACCCCGACTCTCAACGCGCGCATCTCCGCGTGGGCCCCCGTTCGCGTCCGCCGCCGCCGAGTCTACACCCTCCCGGGCGGCCCACGGTGGCCGCGAGGACGCTCGCGCGAGCCGGTATACTGTCGTCGGATGCCGCGCGCGGCGCGAGGAACGGTTTCGGAGGGGGATGCGGCGTG
>JAIQFR010000094.1 GCA_020073205.1 Terriglobia bacterium | reverse complement strand
CTCGGTCTTCCCCACCCCGGTGGGGCCGAGGAAGACGAACGACCCGATGGGTCGGCTCGGGTTCTTGAGGCCCGCCCGGGAGCGGCGGATCGCGCGGGACAGCGCCGAGATCGCCTCCTCCTGCCCGACGATGTGCTCGTGGAGGAACGACTCCATGTTCAGGAGCTTGTCGGCCTCCTCCTCGGCGACCGACTGGATCGGGATCCCGGTCCAGCGGGCGATGACCTCCTCGACGTCGCCGCGGCCGACGTCGAGGATCCGGCTCGACTCGTCCTCGTAGCGTCGGTTCAGCTCCTCGTGGCGGCGCCTGAGCGTAACCTCCTTGTCGTGGAACGCCACCGCCTCGTCGAAGTCCTTTCGAGCCAGCGCGTTCTTCATTCCGTCCACGGCCCGCCTCAGGTCCTGCTCCGTCTTCTTGATTTCCCCGTAGGAGATGCGCTTGGCCAGCTTCACGCGGGCGCCCGCCTCGTCCAGCACGTCGATGGCCTTGTCGGGCAGGAACCGGTCGGTGATGTAACGGTTGGACTGGTAGACCGCCGCCCGGATCGCGTCGGGGGCGAATCGGACACCGTGGAATCGCTCGTACCGCTCCTTGACCCCCTCGAGGATCGTGAAGGTCTCCTCCTCGGTGGTCGGTCGAATCGTGATCGGCTGGAACCGGCGGACCAGCGCGCGGTCCTTCTCGATGTACTTGTGGTAGTCGCGCGGGGTGGTGGAGCCGATGCACTGCACCTCGCCGCGCGAAAGCGTCGGCTTGAGGATGTTCGCGGCGTCCAGCGAGCCTTCCGCCGACCCAGCTCCGATCAGCGAGTGGATCTCGTCGATGAACATGATCACGTCGTCCGAGCCGGTCAGCTCGGAGATGATCCCCTTGAGCCGCTCCTCGAACTGCCCGCGGTACTTCGTTCCCGCGACTACCAGCGAGAGGTCGAGCGCCAGGATCCGCTTGCTGAGCAGCGACGGCGGGACCTCGCCGTCGACGATGCGGGTCGCGAGACCTTCGACGATGGCGGTCTTTCCCACGCCGGGCTCGCCCAGCAGCACCGGGTTGTTCTTTCGCCGGCGCGAGAGGATCTGCACGACCCGCTCGAGCTCCGCCTCGCGGCCGATCAGAGGGTCGAACACCCGGCGTTGGGCGAGCTCCGAGAGGTCGCGGGCGAACTCGTTGAGGAACGGCGTTTCCTTCTTCTTCTTCGGGAGGGCGCGGCGCTTGACCAGGCCGACGGCGTCCTCCCGCACCGCGTAGAGACGCATCCCCCGCTCCGCCAGCATCCGCCCCGCCGGAGATTCCTCGGCCCGGAGCAGGCCGAGGAGGAGGTGCTCGGTCCCGATCTGGGGGTGCATCAGACGCTCGGCTTCCTCCTCCGCGTACTGAAGCACCTTCTTCGTGTCGTCGCCGAAAGGGATCTCGACGGAGGTCGAGAGCTTCTCGCGGCCGGGTCCCCGGCGCTCCAGCTCGGCCTGGAGGAGGTCCATCGAGACGGTCGCCCGCGCGAACAACTCGCGGGTGGTCTCCTCGCCTTCCTTGAGGAGACCCAGGAGGAGGTGTTCGGTCGCGATGACCTTACTCCCCTGCTGGCTCGCCTCGTAGCGGGCGAGGAACAGTATTCTCTTCGCCTTCTCGGTAAACTTCTCGAACATGGCCCGCGGACTCCGTCGGCGTGCGTTCCCCTCATCGAAACTATAGCACAGCGGTCCCGCGGTGCCGGACTACCCCGCGCCCTCGAAGTACTCGCGCGTCTCGAATTCGCCGAGCGATCTGAGCCGCCCGTCCTCGAGGCGCAGGATGCGATGACATTCGCGGGCGAGCCGGCCGCTGTGGGTGGCGACCACCAGCGAGAAGCCCCGCTCGGCCTGGAGCTCGCGAAGCAGCGAGAAGACCGCCCCCCCCGTGGCGGGGTCGAGATTGCCCGTCGGCTCGTCCGCGAGCACCACCGCGGGCCCCGGCGCCACCGCACGAGCGATGGCAACGCGCTGCTGCTCGCCGCCGGACAGCGCGGCGGGACGGTGGTGCAGGCGGTCCCCGAGTCCCAGACGCTCCAGAACGGATCTCGCGGTCGCCTCGCCCCCGGCAAGGCGGCGCCCGATGCGGAACGGCATCACCACGTTCTCGATCGCGGTGAATTCCGGCAGCAGGTGGTGCAGCTGGAAGACGAAACCGATCCCGCGATTCCTGTACTCGGAGATCGCCGCAGCGTCACTCACCGCGACCTCCCGTCCCCCGAAGACGAGGCGCCCCGAATCCGCGCGGTCGAGCCCGCCCAGAATGTGGAGCAGCGTCGATTTGCCGACGCCCGAGTCCCCCACCACGGCGACGGCCTCGCCCGCGGCGATCTCGAGGGTGAGACCTTTCAGGACCTCGATCCTGCGCGCCCCGCTGGGGTAGCTCTTCGCGATGCCATGGGCGGCGAGAAGCGGCTCACTCATGGCGGATCGCCTCGACCGGGTCGAGCGTCGCCGCTTTGAACGCCGGATAGATGGTCGCCAGCAGCGAGACCGCCAGGGTCAGCGCGGCCACGAACCCGGTGTCGGACCCGCGGAGGGCGAACGGGACGTGGGTGATGTAGTACACCTCCGGGTTGAGCTTGATCACCCGGAAGCGGTCCAGCCAAAAGGAGATGGCGGAGCCCGACGCGATGCCGAAGACCGCCCCGACAACGCCGATGACGAGCCCCTGCAGGACGAACACCAACGCGATCCCGCTCGGCTTCGCCCCCATGGCGGTCAGCGTCCCGATTTCCTTCATCTTGTCGGCCACCATCAGGATGAGGGTCGAGACGATGTTGAGGGATGCGACGACGACGATGAGCGCGATCGCGAGGAAGAGGATGAACTTCTCCGTGTTCAGGGCCTTCAGGAGGTCGCGGTTCTGCTCGAGCTCCATCAGGTCGACGACGAGGTAGCCGGTCCCCAGCAACCGCTTGAGGTCCGACTTGACTCGGCCGAGGTCCTTGAGATTCCGGAGCCGGATCTCGACCCAGGATGCAAGTCCGGGGGCGTCCAGCAGGCGGCGCGCCGTCTCCAGGCCCACGTAGGCGCGCTCGGCGCTCAGCGGGAACGCCTCGGAGTGGAACGTGCCCGACACCTCGAGCACGCGGCTCCTGGGAATCGGCGTGAACGGCGTCAACGACACCTTGGGGACGAGCAGGCGCACGCGGTCCCCTCTTCGCACGGCGAGCCTCGTCGCCAGCTCCTCGCCGAGGACGATGCCCTCACGCCCGCCGGCCCTGGGCGCCGCCAGCACCGCCAGCGGGTCGTCGGTGCCGTCGGCGATGACCCGGCTGTGGCGCGCCGGGTCGATCCCCTCGAGCTCGACGTATGCCGGGGAAGCCGCCTCCTCGTTCACCAGCATCGCATGCGAGAGCAGCACCGGCCCGGCCTCGTTCACTCCGTCGAGCGCCCGAACGCGCGCCGCCAGCGCCTCCGCCCCTTCGAACGACGGCTCGCCGGGCTTTAGCACCGTGAGGTGGGCGCTCCCGCTCTGGATCCTCTGGCGGATGTCCTGTTGGAATCCGGTCATCAGCGCGAGCGCGATGACGAGCGCCGCCGTCCCGACGGTCACCCCCGCCACCGAGATCAGCGAGATGACCGAGAGGAAGGTCCTCCCCCGGTGGAATCTCAGGTAACGCAGGGCGAGGTACGGCTCGTACGGGAGGCGCACTATTCCCTCACTGCGCGTCCCGCCTGCGGACGGCCGACCACTGGCCGCTGGCCGTGCCCTCACCGGAGAGGTCGTACCGGATCCAGGTTCCCCGGATCTGGGTCCCGTCGGGCGAGAGGAACCCCTCGAACTCTCCGGCGCGCCCCAGCTTCGAGTCGATGCGCTCGAGGAACACCTTCCGGTTCACCAGCGTGCCCTGGAGGCTTCCGGTCCATCCGCCGTCGAGCGCGTACGTGCCGCCGACCAGCGTGCCGGTCTGCGCGAGCACGAAGGTTCCGCGTTGATTGGCCGGCAAGAGGACGACGTCCCAGCTCCCGGCCAGAGGTCCGGCCGCTTCCGTCGCCCGGGCCTGGAGCGTCGCGAGCTGGCCCTCGAGGAGGTCCATCCGGTGCATGCGCTCCCGGATCCGCTCCACCAGCCCCCGCTCCAAGGTCAGGAAGTCCGCGCGATCGCGCTCCGCCTCGTCGAGCCGCGCCCTCAGATCCTCGATGGCGGCGGGAGCGCCGTCGTCCTCGCGACGCACCGCGGCATCGAGCGCGGCGTACAGCTCGGCGAGGTGTGCCGCCGATTGGGCGCGGTCGGCGGCGATCTTCTCGTATCGCCCCAGATCCTCCTTGAGCAGCGTCCTCTCCACGTCGAGGATCGCCGAGACCGCCTCGGCGGCGCCGGGAGCCGACGTCCGGCCCGCAGCGGAGCTCGGGAGGATCGGTGCCGGCAGCGCGAGGAGCATTCCCATCGCCATCGTCAAGACACGCCTCTTCATGGTGCCTCCCGCTGCGCTCACAGATCCGCCACCGACGCCGCGGCGTCGACCGCATGCTCCGCGGCTGCCGCACCCGCCTCGCCGGCGATCGCCCAGATCCAGAACCCCCCGATGCCGTCCTCGACGATCTCGCCGATCTCGGTGCGCCTCTCCTCCGGCGCGCCCAGCGGGGTCAGAGCCGATCTTCTTCCCGGCGGGCTCAGCGTCCGGCTCCGGCCGATCGCCGCCGCCACGCCTTCGACCGAGATCTCCCGCTCGAACTTCAGCCGCAGGCTGAGCGCGTGCCCCAGGAAGACCGGGACCGCCACGAGGCGGACCGCGAGGCGCCCGGTCTCCCAGCCGACGAGCATGGCGACCTCGCTCGCGAGACGGCGCTCGAGGCCCTCCTCCGGCCTCGCGAGCAGGCTCTGGGGAATGAGATTGAACGCGAGTTGTTGGCCGAAGATCGATTTCGGGGTCTTTTCGAAGCGGAGGAGGCGCAGGATCTGCTCCCGCAGCTCCTCGATCCCTTCCTCGCCGAAATCCGCTGCGGGTCTCATCACGGTCGCCGCCGCTTCGAGGACGCCGAGCGCCAGCTGCAGCGGGCGGAGGATCTCCGCGATCACCGCGGCGATCGGGTGGGGCGTGGCCAGGACGCTCCCGGGCGCCGACGCCGGGCGGGAGGCGTCCCCCGGATGAACGAGGCGCGTTCCCTCGTGGCCGACGCTCCGGCCGGTGAGGTCGATCACGGTCGCCGCGCGGCCGGGCATCTTCACGATCCGGTCGGCGGCTTCGGAGAACTCGCAGACGAATACGACGTCGTGCCGCGCGATCGCTTCGAGGTCCGGCTCCTGGATCAGCCGGGCCTCCCCGGCGTACTCGCTCAGGACCGCCTCGCCGCGGGAGGTGCCGTATAGCCGCACCCGGGATCCGGGGAGCCCCCGCCGCGCCAGCGCCGCGCGGAGCCTCCCGCCGTCGGCGGTCGCCGCTCCGACGACCGCGACTCTGGCGGTGCCGGTCGAGGACGGAGGGCGAGCCGCCCTAAGCATCCTTCGCCTCGACGGCGTCGGCCCCGCTCTTGACCGATCTTCGCCCTCGGAGTCGCCCGACCCAACCCCAGAGGTAGGCCAAAGGGCCGGACAGAAGGTAGGCGCCGGAAATCGTCGGCAGCGCCTCCTTGGGGTGGGTCAGGACCGCCACGAGCGCCGCGGCGATCGGGAGCACCCCGATGTACGATCGACGGTTGCGAAGGTCGAAGTCCTTGAACGACCTGTAACGGAGCCGGCTCACCATCAGCAAGGCCACCGCGGATGCGAGGACCGCCAGCGTCGCGGAGACCGCACGGCTCTCGATGGGGCCCGGGAACGCGAACGCGACCGAGGCGAGCACGGCCGCCGCCGGGGGCGAGGGGAAGCCCACGAAATAGCGCTTGTCGGACGCGGCATGCTGGAGGTTAAAGCGCGCGAGGCGCGTCGCCGCGCAGACGACGTACAGGAACGCGATGAGCCAGCCGGTCCTGTGGAACGGCACCAGCGCCCATCGGTAGGCGAGGAACGCCGGCGCCACCCCGAACGACACGATGTCGGCCAGCGAGTCGAACTGGATCCCGAACTCCGAGGTGCTCCCGGTCAGGCGGGCGATCCGCCCGTCGAGGCCGTCCAGGGTCGCCGCAACGATGATCAGGATCGCGGCGAGGTCGAACCGTCCCTGCGAGGACTCCACGAGGCTGAAGAACCCGCAGAAGAGGTTCCCGACGGTAAAGCAGGTCGGCAGCAGGTAAATCCCTCGCCTGAGCCGTCGGTTCTCGCGCATCGCTCTCCCGTCGAACCTCCTCGCGCTCCAGCGAGGGAACTATACAGGAAACGGCTCCTGGGCGGCCCCGCGGGCGGTCGGGCCGCCGGGGTCAGGCGAGGCGCGCGATGACCGTCTCGCCTCCGACGACGCGGTCTCCGAAGCGGACGGCGGGCGCAGCGCCCTTCGGGAGATCCACGTCCACGCGCGAGCCGAATCGGATCAGGCCGATCCTCTCTCCGGCGTCGACGGCGCGCCCCGGCGCCGTCCGGCACACGATCCGGCGAGCGATCAGCCCTGCGACCAGAGTGAAACGGACCGTCGCCCCTCCCCGGTCCACCACGAGCGAGGTCCGCTCGTTGTGCTCCGACGCGTCGTCCCGGAACGCCGCCAGGAATCGTCCCGCGACGTGCTCGACGGAGGCGACTCTCCCTGCCGCGGGGCTCCGGCAGACGTGCACGTCGAAGACGTTCATGAAGATCGAAATCCGCTGTTCTCCGGCGACGATGATCCGACCGTCCGCCGGGCTCAAGAGCGCTTCGGGATCGGTCGGCGGCCGACGCTCCGGGTCGCGGAAGAACCAGAGCGTGAACGCGAGCAGGACGACCGGCACGGAAGCCGTCCAGGGACGGAGGAGCGCCGCCGTCACCCCGAGCACGACGAGCGCCACGGCGAACGGGATCACGTCCCTGTCGAGCCTCATGCCCCGGAGTCCCGCCGCTCGACCCGAATCCTCTCCTCCATCTGGTCCTTCATGGCCAGCTTCAGCTTCTTGAGCCGGATCTCCTCGAGCTTCTCCACCTCGGTGGGATATCGCAGGCCGCGCAGCTCCTCGAGGCGGCGGTCGTACTCCTGGTGCTTCTGCGCAAGGCGACGATAGCCCTCGTCGTCGCGCGAGAGGCGTTCCCTGACCGCATCGTTTGACTCCATGGGGCCTCCCGGTCGATCGCTCGGCGTGGGCGCGTCGGTCGCCGGCCGCGTCCCCTCGGCCGCGCCGGACGTGGCCCGAACGGATATTAGAGATCCACCGCCATCAGTATGGCGTCTTCGTGGGTGTCGCGGTAGTACCCCTTCCGCCGGCCCACCACCTCGAACCCGAACGCGGCGTAGAGGGCGCGAGCGGACCGGTTCGACGGACGAACCTCGAGGGTTGCCTCGGTGCACTGAACGGAGCGGCCGTAGTCGAGAATCCAACGGAGCAGCGCTGAGCCGTGGCCCTTCCTCCGAACCGCGGCGCCGACGGCGATGTTGTTGATCTTGAGCTCGTCGTCCACCACCCACACGCAGGCGAACGCGACGACCGAACCGCCCCGCCGCATCACGAAGTTCCGTGCGTAGGGGTTGGCCTGGAGCTCGAAAAGGAAGCTCTCGCGGCTCCACGGGACGCTGAACGACGCCTCCTCGATCGCGAGGACCTCGTCGAGGTCGGACGGACGCATCGGGGACACCGCTGCGACTTCGCCCTCACCTTCGCCCGCCGTTCGCGTCATCGAGCGACTTCCGCGTCGGGCGGACGCACGTAGAGCGGCGAAAGGCCATCCCCGTCCTCCGCCCCCGCCGCGAGGCGGAGGAGCGCGAGGCGTCCCGCCGCTGCGGCCACCGAGGTCGGCGTGCGCCTCGCCGCGCCTCGCCAGCCTGCCGCGCGGAGCGCGGAGGCGGACGCGTCGGCGCCGGGTCCGAAGATCACCGGCTGGCCGGCGCCGCCCTCGAGGGCCTTGTTGGGGGGACCCAGCCAGGGTGGCACGATCTCCCGGGGTGGGGAGGAGTCCGCGTCGAATCGCGCCCCATACACCTCGCCCCGGCCGGCGGAGAGCAACGGGACCCTTTCGAAGCCCGCTGGACCGAGCGCTTCGGCGAGCGCCTCGAGCGTCCCGATGCCGAGACAGGGGCGGGATGAGGCGAGACCGAGCCCGCGGATCGTCCCGAGACCCACCCTGAGCCCCGTGAACGACCCGGGACCACGGGTCGCCGCGTAGGCGTCGAGGTCGGACCGCATCCAACCCGTCACGCCGAGAAGCTCGTCGAGCTGCGCCAGGGCGTGCACGGCATGCGAGTCGCAGACGAGAATGCCGGACTCCGCCACGAGCCGCAGTTCCCCGGTCGGCTCCGCCTCGAGAAGGGCCACCCCTTCCCACCAGGTCGAGGTGTCCAGGGCGGCGACGCGAGTCACGGCCGTGTCACGCCCCGATCGGCCTGCGCCTTCTCGAGAAACGCCAGCAGGTCCTCCTCGCCGCCCACCCAGTCCGCGTCCAACGCCACGCCGATCTCAAATCGCTCCGCGGGCCGATCCGCGGGCTCCACGTCGACCGCCTCCGCCACCGCCTCGGGAATCTCCTCCAGGCGCACGACGCGGCCGCGCATCCTGACCGGCTCGGCACCGGCATCTTCACGTCCGGCGGCGAGGCGGATCTCGATCTCCTCCCCGACCTCGAGCGGCTCGGGGCTGCCGAACACGATCCCGCGCCGACAGAGGTTGCGCGGCACGGCGCCGAAGTCCCGCGGCGAGAGCACCTCGACCTCGACTCGGTCGGGGTCGAGGTCGAACCTGAGGAATCTGCGGCGCTCCGGCTGGTAGGCCTGTACCGAGTTCTTTCCTTCGGCCTTCGCGCGGTAGAGCGCCTGGGCGGCCCGCGCCAGGAGCGCCTCCGGAGCCGCCGCGTCGTCCGGATAGCACGCGATCCCCGCCGAGAGCGTGAGACCCACCGGTCGCCCGCCCGCTTCCCGGCGCGAGAAATGGGACTCGACCTCCCAGCGGAAGCGCTCCGCGACCAGGAGCGCGCCGTTGCGATCGGTCTCGGGGAGGATCAGCGCCATCTCGTCCTCGCCGGGGCGTGCGGCGAGATCGATGTCGCGAACCTTGTTGTGCAGGAGGATGCCGACCTCCCTGAGGAGGCGATCGCCCACCAGCTCGCCGAACTCGCGGTTGACCCGCGAAAAGTCGTCGAGGTCGAACAACGCGATCGGCACGGAGAGACCATATCGCTTCGCACGACGCAGCTCGTTCTGGAGCGCTCCGCGGAACGCGCGATCGGTCGCGAGGCCGGTCAGGGAGTCGACGGAGGCGGCCCGAGGCCGCGCCTCGAACATCTCGAGGTCGATGAGCACCGGCTGGACCAGCCTCCGGTTGATGTTCACGAAGTAGTCCAGGAGCGCGACCCGTAGTCCGGGGTCCCGCCCCATCGCGCTGGCCATCGTCTCGCGGTGAGCGAGGATCGACTCCCAATGACCTCTCGCCTGCGTGTCCTCGAACGCGAGGTGGGTCAGGATGAGGAGCAGCGCCGCGTGCGCGGAGATCCCGCTCTCACGGGACAGGGTGTCGAGCCTCGCCAGGAGCCTCTCGGCGTTGTGGGCGTCTTCCGCGAGAACGGAGAGGAGCTCGCCGCGCAGCCGGCCGGACTCCTCGTGCGTGATCACCGCCCGGTTCCCCGCGCCGCGCGGAGGGGTTGACGCACCGCGGCGGCCTGCACCAGGAGGCACTCCTCCGGCACGGGCTGGTCGAACGCCACGCCGATCCGGAACCCAAGGGCGGCGGACGGCCTCGGCTCGACCCGCACCACCCGACCGCGAACGACCCAGTCGCCGTCCGCCGTGTCGCCGGCCTTTCGCCCCATGACGAGGACGACCGACGACGCCGGGAGCACCGGCTCGGCGGTCTCGAGGAGCATGCCGCTCCGGCTCAGGTTCAGCGCCATCGCGGGCCGGCCAGCGCCCACCTCCCCCGATTCCATCAGGACGCGCGTCTCCGGCCGCGCGGGGTACCGCACCCAGCGCCGCCGCTCCCGGTGGTACAGGGTGATCCGGTTCTTCCCACCGCGCTTCGCGAGGTACAGCGCTTCGTCCGCCCGCGCCACGAGCGAATCGGGCTCGAGGCCGTCCTCGGGGTACGCGGCGATGCCGCCGGAGAGGGTCATCGGCACCTTCCGCCCACTGGTCGCCTCCTCGCGGAACGACACCTCGATCCTCTCCCGAATCCTGCCCGCGACCGCGTAGGCTCCCAGCCGCTCGGTCTCGGGGAGGATCACGGCGATCTCTTCCCCCCCGTAGCGGCAGGCGACGTCGGCCTCTCGGATCGAGCGCCGGACGAGGCGGGCCACCCGCTGCAAGACCACGTCGCCGAAGAGGTGTCCGTACAGGTCGTTGACCTGCTTGAAGTCGTCCAGATCCAACATGGCGAGGGACAGGCAGAGCCCGTAGCGGCGACCGCGCCGGACCTCCCGATCCAGGGATTCGCGGAAGGCCCTGCGATTGTAGAGTCGCGTCAGGGAGTCGGTGGCCGCCGAGCGCTCCGTCCGCTCGAACTCCGACATCTCCACGATCTTCGGGTTGACGAGCCGCCGGTCCACGTTGGAGAGGTAGTCCACCGCGGCGACCCTGAGCCCCGGGTCCCGGCCGAGCGCCCGCCCCATCGTCTCGCGGTGCTTCAGCACGTCCCCGAGGAGGGCTTCGGCTTCGTTCTCGGGGAGATCCAGGTGCGCCAGAAGGCGCACGGCCTCGGCGAAGGCCTGTACCTCGTCGAGATTGCGGAGTTCCCGGAGGCGGTTCATGAACCGGCCCGCGTCGGGATGATCCCCCTTCAGAAGAGCCAGGAGCCTCTGACGAGTGCGTTCCGCTACGCGTTGCGCCGCCAATGCCACACTCCCGCCCCAAGGCCGGTCCCGAACGGTCCGTCGGGCCGTGCTCCCCGGCCGCGCGAATCGTAGCATGGCGCCGCGAAATCGTGTCAATGGCCGTACGGAAGGCCGGCGGCCGCGCGTTCGGTCTGCAGCATGAGGCCCCATCGTGTAGCATGGGTGGGCGGAAACCCGAGGAGCGCTCGCGACGTATAAGACTTCCTGGGCCGGGATCGCCCGGTCGACGCCTGAGGAGCAAGGGGTACTCGCGTTGAGGTCCACCGTGAAGGCTCTCCGCCCGAGAGGCACACCCGCTGCCGGGACCGAAGACACGAGGCCGGACGAGGCACTCGTCGACCTCGCGCTCTGCGGGGAGCGTGAGGCCTTCGAGGCTCTGGTGCGGCGCCACCAGAAGCCGCTGCTCAACTACCTCCACCGGCTCACCGGAGTCCGGGACGGCGCCATGGACCTCGCCCAGGAGGTCTTCATCAAGGTCTACGTTTCCCTGGCGTCCTTCGACTCGCAGTACCGCTTCACGACCTGGCTCTACCGGATCGCCTCGAATTGCGCGATCGACCACATGAGAAAGAAGCAGATCCGCACCTTGGCCATCGAGCCGGAGCCGGGAGACGGCGATCGGATCGCGGCGGACGCCGGCCTCTGCGGTCACGATCCGACCCCTCACGAGGTGCTCCGCCTGCGCGAGATCGAGAGGAGGCTCGACGCCGCCATCGCCGCCCTTCCAGTGGCCTACCGGCAGCTCATCCTGCTGCGT
This sequence comes from Terriglobia bacterium, assembly GCA_020073205.1. Taxonomy (NCBI): domain Bacteria; kingdom Pseudomonadati; phylum Acidobacteriota; class Terriglobia; species Terriglobia bacterium. Next base: position 5,138 of record JAIQFR010000094.1, on the reverse strand, counting down.
CACCGTCAGCACTGCCGGTACGACGAGATCGCGAGGATTACCCGGCTCCCGATCGGGACGGTGAAGAACAGGATCTTCCGAGCGAGGGAGATGCTCAAGGGCCAGCTCTCCGACGTTCTGGAACGGGGGCTGTGACGTGAAGACCTGCGAGCGACTCCGTCCCCTGCTGTCGAGATTCGCCGAGGGGGAGGCGAGCCCGGCGGAGGCTCTGGGCGTCGCCCGCCATATCGTGGGCTGCACCGCGTGCAAGATCGTCCTCGCTCGCGAACGACGTCTCCACGAGGCGCTCGAAGGACTCCGCGACCCCGTTTCAGTGGACGACGAATTCTCCAGGCTCGTGATGGCGGCGCTCCCGGCGAGCCCGCCGTCGAAGCCCTCGCTCGCGCGGCGACGCGGCCTCCGGTTGGCCGGACTGCTCGCCGTCGGCGTCGCCGGCGGCGCCCTCGCGGTCCGCCTGTTCGGCCTCGCCACCGTACCCGAGCCCCTGAGGCTCGTGTCCCGGCTGGATCTCGACGGTGGCTCCCAGGTCCTCGACGGCCTCGCGCGGCTCGCGTGCGCCGCCGCGGCTCTCTTGTGCAGGATCGCCGCTGGGGTTTCTCCCCCGATGCGCCCGGCCGGGAGCGGAGTCCACCTGGCGGTGCCCCCGATCCTCGCCGGTCTCGCCCTGCTGACGGCCGGGACGTTCCTCGCGGTCACGACCTGGGCCGTCGGCCGGAAGCCGCGTGGAGTGCGGGGCCCCGGACGTTCCGAACGGGAGCGGGAATCCCTGAGACGTCACTGAGGCCGCGAGAGCCCCAGCCTCCCCTTCCGTCGCTCCAGCTCTTCGATGCCGATGCCGAGCCTCTTGGCGGCCGCCGCGGAGTCCCCCTCCGAGTCGACGAGGGCGCGACGCACGGCGTGGCGCTCGAACGCTTCGAGCCCCTGCGCGAGGCTCGCGAATTCCCTGTAGAGATCCTCGGCGGGCATTCCCGACCCTCCGAGGTCCTCCGGAAGGTCGGCGGCTTCCACCACTTCACCCGGCGCGAGCAGCAGCAGCCGCTCGATCAGGTTGCGCAGCTCGCGGACGTTGCCGGGCCAATCCCAGCTCGTGAGCGCCGCGAGGCACCTCGGAGCGAACCGCTTCTCGCGACGCCCGTATTCCCGCGCTAGCCCTCGCATGAAGCGCTCCGCGAGCAGGGGAACGTCCTCGCGACGGTCACGGAGCGCGGGGATCCGGATCCGGACCACGTCGAGCCGCTCCCTGAGGGACGGCTCGACCTCGAGCGGATCCGGACCGGTGCTGGCGAGCCAGCGGACGTCCGGTGCCCCGGCGATTCGCCCGTCCACCCGAGGGGCCAGCCTCGCCTGGAGCGCCGGGTCGAGCCGCTCCACGCTCTCGAGGAAGAGCGTCCCCCGATCGGCGAGGGCGAGCCTGCCGGCGCTCCCGGCCGCGCCGAAGAGCGCCTCGCCGGCTGCGTCCCGGTCCAGGGCGGCGCAGGGGACGTGGACGAACGCCTCCCCCGCCCGCCGGCCCCCGGAGTGGATCCCGCGGGCGACGGTTTCCCGCCCCGTCCCGCGCTCCCCGCAGACGAGGACCGGCGCCTCCGACGCGGCCGCGGCGGCGACGTCCGCGCGGAGCTGCGCGGCCGCCGGACTCACGCCGAGGACCTCCGTGTCGAGGACCAGCTGCTCGAGGAGCCGGCGGTTCCGCTGCTCCAGCCTCCTCTGCCGTAGCGCGTTCCGAAGCACGAGGAGCGTCCTCTCCAGAGAGAGCGGCTTCTCCACGAAGTCGAACGCGCCGACCTTCGTTGCGCGTACCGCGGTCTCGATGTTCCCGTGACCGGAGATCATCACGACCTCGGCGTCGTGCCGGCGTTCCCTGAGCCGCACGAGCGTCTCGAGACCGTCGATCCCGGGAAGCCAGACGTCGAGCAGCACCGCGTCGAACGCGCCGGTCTCGAACGCCTCGAGCCCTTCCTCGCCGGACGCCGCCGCGACCACGGCGTAGCCCTCGTCCCGGAGGATCGCCTCCAGCGCCGCGCGCACGCCCGGCTCGTCGTCCACCACCAGGATCCTCTCTGGGTCCACTTCGCACCTCAGGCCGGGATCTCGATCACGAACCGGGCCCCGCGCGGGCGGTTGTCTTCGACGCGAATGCTCCCCTGATGGTCCGTGACGACCCGGTGGACGATGGCGAGCCCGAGTCCGGTTCCCCGGCGCTTGGTGGAGAAGTAAGGCAGGAACAGCCGGTCGCGGTCGCCGGGCGGGATGCCGGGCCCCGTGTCCGCCACTTCGACGCGCAGGGATCCCGGGCCCGCGTATCGCCGGGCGGTGATCCGGACCGTTCCGCTCTGGTCCATGGCCGTCAGCGCGTTGTCGATCAGATTGATCAGCGCTCGCCGCAACTGCTCGCCGTCGACGCGGACCAGCCCGAGGTCTCGGGACGTCTCGACCTCCCATCGAATGCCCTGGACGCCGCGGTACAGCGCCAGAACCGCGTCGATGACCGCGCGGAACTCCACCGGCCGCGGCACCGGCTCGGGCATCCGCGCGAAGCGGGAGAACTCGTCCACGAGGTTCTTGAGCGCCCCCACCTCCCGCTCGACGGTGGCAGTGGCGTCCGCAACGACCTCGGGGAGGTCCTCTGCCCCCTCCTGGAACTTTTTTCGTAGCCGCTGCGCGGCGAGCTGGATCGGCGTCAGCGGATTCTTGATCTCATGGGCGAGCCTGCGGGCCACCTCGCTCCAGGCGGCGGCGCGCTGCGCTCGCAGAAGCTCGGTCAGGTCCTCGACCATGACCAGCGTCCCGAGCTCCTCTCCCTGCCCACCGCGGAGAGGCGCGCTCTGGAACGAGACCGACACCCTCTGCCGGTTGTGGACCAGATCGAGGTCCCGCCGGTGGCTGTCTCCTGGCCGCCGGGCGACCTCTTCCATGAGCTCGGAGAGCGACTCGAGCCCGGGCTCCACGAGCTTCCCTCGGAAATCGTCTCCCGGGGCGAGATCGAGGCCGAGGATGTCCCGGGATGCGGGATTGGCGGTGGTCACCCGGCCTCCAGGATCCAGGGAGACGACGGCCGAGGAGAGGTTCGCGACCAAGGTCTCGATGTAGCGTCGCCGCTCGTCCAGCGCTTCGTTCGAGCGGCGCAGATCGGCGGTGGACCGGGTGATCACCTCGCGGCTCTCCTGGAGCTGCGCGGCCATGTCGTTGAACGCGTCCACGAGCATTCCGACCTCGTCCCCCGCTTCGGCTCGCACCCTTACCCCGAGATTCCCCCCCGAGATCTCCCGCGCGGCGGCCGCGAGCTCCTGGATCGGCTCCGTGATCCGGCGGGAGAGATAGAAGCCGATCCACGTCGCGACGAAGACCGTGCCGAGGAGGATCAAGCCCATCAGCGCCCGGTACAGACGGACGAGATCGCGCCGCTGGATCCGGAACCGGCGGTACTTGTCGGCGCCGGAGGTGATCTGCTCCATCCGGCCCGCCAGGTTCCTCGACAGGAACGTCCCGACGACCAGCGCTCCACGAGGGCGGCCGATCTCCCCCGGCGCGAGGGGTAACGGGGCCGCGGCCTGAACGAGGAGCCCTCCGCCGACGGTGTCGACACCGGTCGCCGAGCCGTTCCCGGCGACGGCTCGCGACGCGAGCGCCCGGGACAGTGCAACGACGCTCTCGACGGGGGTCCCCGACGCCAGAAGCTCCGGGTCGATCGCTCGCGCCACGGGCGTATCGCCGGACAGGACGACCACGAGGTCCAACGACTCGCGGCCGAGCCAGCGGCCCGCGAGCGCGGCGACGTCGGCGCGGCGCGCCTCGTCCGCGATCCCGATCCGGCCCGCCTCGGCGGCCGCCTCCACCGCTAGCTGGCGGCACTGCCCCTTCATCGCCTCCGTCCAACCGTCGACGATCTCCCGCGCGCCGCGTGTCACGTCCTCCACGGGCGTCCGCACCATCGCCTCCACGGTGGATCGGATCACCGCGGCTGATCCGTAGAACAGCACCAGCGCGGGGAGCAGGACGAACGCGAGGAAGAAGAAGACGAGCTTGGTGCGGAGCTTCGACCCGAGGATTCCGCGCTTGCGGTCCAGGATCAGGCGGACGAGGTTTCGGATCAACACGCCCGCGAGACCGAGGGCCAGGACCACGATGGCCATGACCAGGACGGGAAGGACCAGTTGGTTCGCCGCGAAGTCTTCCTCCGCGGCGGAGAAGCGCTGGATTCCCAACCAGATGCCGGCGATGGTCACCAGCAGGAGCGCCGCCAGCGCCATCCATCGGGCCGTTCTCTTGGTCAGCGCCATCCCGGCGCTCCTCAGCCCACGAGGGGGAGTTCGCCCCCGCTGACCGTCCCCGGAACCTCCTCGGACCACGGCGCGAGGAACCAGCAGTCGGTGCGCTCGAGGATTCGCCGCGCGAGGCGGCCGTGGAGATCGTGTCCGGCCCGGTACGCGACCACGTGCCCCCGAAGCGGCCGGCCGAGGAGCGAGAGGTCCCCGGTGAGGTCGAGCATCTTGTGGCGCACGAACTCGTCCGGGAACCTGAGCCCTCCTTCGTTGAGGAGGCCGTTGGCCCCGACCACCACAGCGTTCTCCAGCGATCCGCCCCGCGCGAGCCCCGCCTTGCGCAGCGCCTCCACTTCCCCTTCGAACGTGAAGGTCCTGGCCGGAGAGAGCTTCTCGGCGAAGGCGTCCGCCCCCCAGATGCTGAGGGTGAGCTCCTGGTACCCCAGCCCCGGGTGGGGGAACTCGATGGCGTACGTGACCCGGTATTCGCGACACGGGTAGACGCCGATCCGCTTCTCGTCGAGGGTCACGACCACGGGACGGACCACGGTCAGGTAAAGTCTCGGAACCGGATGCTCGACGGTGCCTGCGGCGAGGATCGCCTCCACGAAGGGGCGCGACGAACCATCGAGGATGGGCACCTCCGGCCCATCGATCTCGACGCGGAGATCGTCCACCTGCAGCGCGTACAGCGCCGCCATCAGATGCTCCACCGTGCTGACCGCGACGCCGTCCTTCTGCAGGACCGTGGCGTAGAAACTCGGACCCGTGTGATCGAGGGTCGCAGGGATCTCGACCTCCGGGTGATCGGTGCGCAAGAAGAGGATGCCCGCTCCCGCCTCGGCGGGAAGGAGCCTCATTCGGACCTTGGCGCCGGAG
>JAIQFR010000093.1 GCA_020073205.1 Terriglobia bacterium | reverse complement strand
TGGACAAGCTCGCGGAAGTCCTGGCCGAGCTCGAGACGGCCGGGGCGGATCTCGATCTGACCGGCTTCACCGAGGTCGAGATCGAGGACCTGCTCCGGGGGTCGGACGATCCGATCGACGGCCTGACCGACCCCGACGCGGTCCCCGAGCCGCCGGACGAGCCGGCCACGCAGGCGGGCGACTTCATCCGCATGGGGGAGCACCGGCTTCTCTGCGCCGACGCCGCGAACCCGATGAATCTGGAACTGCTCCTCGGGGTCGACCGGGTGCAGCTCGTGCACACTGACCCGCCCTACAACGTCAACGTGGAGCCCCGCAGCAATAACGCGATCGCGGCCGCGGGAAAGTCGAAGGGTCACCACCAGAACCTTGACGTGTCCCGCCACCCCGAAAAGGCGAAGCCGACCGGGAAGATGAGGGCGAAGGACCGGCCGCTGGTGAACGACTTCGTCGCGCCGGAGGAGTTCGAGCGTATGTTGCTGGCCTGGTTCGGGAATCTTGCAAGGGCGCTCGACCCCGGCCGGTCGTTCTACTGCTGGGGCGGCTATGCCAACTGCGCCAACTACCCGCCGGCCCTCAAGGCGTCAGGGCTCTACTTCTCCCAGGCGGTGATTTGGGTAAAGGAGTGGCCGGTCCTGACCCGCAAGGACTTCATGGGAAACCACGAGTGGTGTTTCTACGGGTGGCGCGAGGGGGCGGCGCACTACTTCAACCCCGAGATCACCAACGCCACCGACGTGTGGTCGGTGAGGAAGGTCGCCCCGCCGGCGATGGTGCACCTGACGGAGAAGCCGGTCGAGCTGGCGGAGCGGGCGATGCTCTACTCGTCGCGGAAGGGGGAGACGGTTCTCGACCTGTTCGGAGGCTCCGGCTCGACGCTGATCGCTGCGGAACGTCTCGGGCGGCGGTCGTTCCTCATGGAAATCGACCCGGCCTACTGTGACGTCATCGCTCTGCGTTGGCAGGCGTTCACGGGGAAGAAGGCCGAGGGGTGGCGCGGGAACGCGTAGGCGCTGTCCGGGGAGAGTCGCTGTGGCACGTCATTCGCTCAAGACGCGGGAACAGGCCCGCGAGTTTTACCTCACCGGCGAGGTCACCTCGGTAGCGGAGATCGCCCGCCGGCTCAAGGTGAAACCGCACACCATCGCAGCGTGGAAGGGGGAAGAAGACTGGGAGGGCCTGCGCCTCAAGATCGGCAAGCGCGCAGCGGAGCAGCTCGTGGAGCGACTCGCCACCGAGCGTGTCAACTTGAACGCGCAACATTTCAAACTCTGGAATGCGGTCGTGGGCCGGCTGTTCGGTTCGCTTCAGAAGGGCAGCCTCGACTCGGACGGGATCCGCGACCTCGAGAAAGTGTCGGGGATTCTCGAACGAGCGCAGAAAGGGCAGCGACTGGCCCGCGGGCTCTCGATGGATGGGCAGACCGAAGAGCAAATCCGGGCGGAGGCCGAAGCCGAGGGCCGCGCCTTGGCGGACGTCTTCATCGACGCTGTCAAGGCGGAGGTCGCCGACGACGGGGTTCGGGACCGAATCTGCCGGGCCGTTCTCGATCGCCTTCCGGTCGAGGACGAGGAGGCCACCTGAGATGCCGCACCCGATCGGCGTGTCCAAGTTGACGGGCTACGTGCGTGGCCGCGTCTCGGAACTCGCCCTCCCCGCGACCCGGGCCGTGAGCGAGCCGCTCGCCGCGTGGGCGACCCGTCGCATCCGCCTCGACGGCCGGCCGTTTCGGTTCGAAGGGCACGAGTATCTGCGGGCGGTGTACGACGACACCGCGCCCCACATCGTGCTCACTAAAGCCGCCCAAATCGGTGGCACGACCTGGGCGATCCTGAAGTCGATCCACGCCTGCGTTATGGGCCTCCACGTCATGTACTTCTTCCCGACCCGGACCGACGTCTTGGAGTTCTCGAAGTCCCGCGTCGGCCCGCTCCTCGCCGACAACCCGTTCCTCGGGAAACTCCTCCGCGAAACGGACACGGCCGGGTTGAAGCGGATCGGCTCGGCGTACCTTTTCCTACGAGGGATGCAATCCACGGTCGGGATGAAGTCGGTCCCCGCCGACATGGTCGTGTTCGACGAGCTCGACGAGGCCACGCCGGAAGCGAAGAGCATGGCCCGGGAGCGGCTCGGACACTCGGACTACAAGCGGATCATCGAACTCTCGAACCCCTCGCTCCCGCACTACGGGATTGACGAGGCTTACCAGGCCTCAGACCAGCGGCACTGGACGGTGCGCTGCGCCCACTGCACGACGTGGACGGCGCTCGACAAGGAGTTTCCGGTCCGGCTCGGGGAGGAGGTGCAGATCATCCGCCAGCGAGAAGACGGGAGCTACTACCGAGCCTGCCCGCGGTGCGGCGAGGAGCTGAATATGGACCTGGGGGAATGGGTAGCCGACTTTCCCGACCGCCTCATCCACGGCTACCGCATCTCGCAGCTCTACTCGTCGAAAGTGGACCCCGGGGAGATCCTGGCGGAGTACAAGAAGACGAGGTTTCCCGAGCGGTTCTACAACTTGAAGATCGGGATCGCCTGGGCCGACGTGCAGAACCGGCTCGACGCTGCCGCCGTCCTGGCTTGCTGTGCCGAGGCCGGGCTGCTCGAGCGATCGGACACGGAATGCACGATGGGCGTCGACACCGGCGACCTGTTGCACGTCGTCGTCTCCAGGTTTGTCGGCGAGTCGGATGGTTCTCGGGAGGTGATCTATGTCGGTGCCGTGCAGGACTACCCCCAGCTCGACGACCTCATGAAGAACTACCGCATCCGCCGATGCGTGATCGACGCGCTGCCGGACATCCACGCCACGAGGGCGTTCGCCAACCGGCACCGGGGCAAGGTCTGGCTCAACTACTTTCAGGAGACTCAGCGAGGCGCCTACCGATGGGACAACGAGCAGCGCATCGTCTACGAGAACCGCACCGAAGCCCTCGACGCGAGCCGGCAGGTGATCCGCGATCGAAAAGTCGTGCTCCCGCGGGCCGGCCCGATCCTGCAGGAGTTTGCGGAGCACCTCGCGGCGGACGTGAAGCGGCTTCACGAGGACGAGGAGACGGGTGCCCGGGCGTTTCGGTACGTCAAAACCGCGACCAACCACTTCTCCCTGGCGTTCACCTACGATTGCATCGCCTGGTCTAGGGACAGGTCGTGGGGGCCGCGCATCGCCTTACCTCGGCAAGCCGAGTGGCGGTACGACGAGATCCTGGACGCGCAGTGGTGAGCCTCGGAGGGGACCGCCCGGGCCCCGCCGGGGGGTACGTTTATCGCGAGATCCGGGCCTTCCAGGGTGCACTTATGGTGGGGGAGAGGCCTTCCAGAGTGCAATTATCGAACGAAATCGGCGCGCAGAGTGCGTTTATGGGGCAGTTTTCGAGGGCCCAGCGGCACGAACTCGCGAATCTGCCGGTCGCCTCGAAACAGATAACTACTTGAACCATCAACGAGTTAAGTTCTGTGGCGATCCTTTCGCCCCCCTCGCCGAAGCGTTTCTTCGGGCCCAAAACTGCCCCTAGAATGCCGGTTGGTGCTCCGGAAGACCCCGGACGGCCCCCCATCTGCCGGTCACCAGGTCCACGGAACGCTTCCCAAACCGCCGGGAAAGCCCCTAAACTGCCGCTTGCAGTTGGCGAGGGTGGGCCGCATGTCCGGCTCTGACCGTGAGGGGACATGCGGCGGAGCTTGGGTACTTCGCTGCGACGCACACCACGCCGGATGCCGCAGCGAATAGTCGGGAAGTCGGTCAACGCAAGGACCACCACGAATACCCGCCCCTCAGTTGCATCCTCAGTGGTGCAAGACGCCTGATTCACTTTCTACGCTACCCGTCCTACAATCCCACCGCAGTATGTAGGTTCTCGCTGTCCAGCCGGCATCCTGGGATCCTGGCGAAAAGGCGGCTTGTGTCGATGCACCCAATGAAGGCGCTTCTGCTTCTCGCGGCTGGCGCCGTTCTGAGCGTGGCTGCGGGAGCGATCTGGCCGACGCCATGGCCTCTCAAGGTGTCGATCGCAGTGATCGTCGTCACGCTGGTCATCGCGGCGTACGCATCCGATGCGCCGGCCAAGTCCTGGCGCGCAATCGAGAAACTGAGGCGTCGCGCGAGATGGCTGCCGCCGAGGGTCGGAGTCCTTTGCGATCTAGATTCGGACCCGAACAACCCGGAGACGTTCGCCTGGACAATCCGAAGCCCGAGTCAGTGGGTAGACGAAATCAAGAAACTAGCCGTGGCTATCGGAACGAAAATCCACGTCAAGCAGATCGAGGCTTCTTCGAGTTTCGAGCCGTATTCAGCGGTCCTCAACCCCTACGGTGGTGTATACCCAGAATTGGAGCCCGATGCTCTCGGAACCCTCAACAAGATCGCGGATTACGTGAATCGCGGCGGGCTGTTCGTCAACGTGGCGGACATTCCCTGCTACTGGTCGCACAATCCCAGGATCAACCGGAAGATCGATGCAACACCGTTCATGGGATTTGACGAGGCGGGACGGCCAATCCGCCCCTTTTGGAAGTCGCCGATCGTGGAAAAACTGGGCTTGTGGATTCGGAAACCTAACGCAGACGATTCGAACTGCACGGTCGACGTCGAGTTGGCGGACAAGTTCGCGCATATAGACGACGACCTTGCGCGTGTTCGCGTCGACCGCATGGTCGTGTGCGAGAGGAACGTGGAGCCGATCTTCCGACCGATTCGGGTAGGTGACCTGTCGTTCACCACGTTCTTCTTCGCAGGTTACGGGAAGGGTCGTTTTCTAATTTCGCTGCTGTTCATGGGCGCGACCCATCCCGAGAACAAAGGCATGCCGCGACTGATCGGAAAGGTCCTGCTGGATGCCGTAAGCAAGTACCGGTCATGAGTATGACGAGACGGCGGCACAGGACGAAGCGCTCACGCGGGGCGCCAGCCGGAGTTGCACAAGACTGACGATCTCGCCGAAGCGTCGCGCCGCCCTCAAGCTCCAGGGCCAGTACTTGGGTCACCTGCGAAAGCTGAAGCCACGGCAGAAGGCGCAGGTCAAGGCGGTGCGGGCGGAGAAGGGATTGCGCGCGCCGATTGCGATGGCGAAGGGGTTGGCTGTGCGGTGACGCTTGCCGATCACGCTCTGACCCGTGAACGCTTGTCGCGACCGCCAAACTATGAGGCCTACACCTGGTCGAAGAGCTTCCGAAGTTGCTCCGGTAGCTTGATCCCCTTCACCCTGCCTCTCACTGTCTCGTCGGTGAGGTCAAGGCGTTTCTCCGTCTTCCCGTCGAGCATTACGAGCTCGATGCGACCAAACTTGTGCCCATGCCGCTCGGCGAACTTCGCCAGACCAGCAGCCTTCGTGGGAGCATCCGCAAGCGCGATGGTATGGGGGTCGATGATGTCTACCACGAGGCGCCCGCCGTCTGAGCGAACAATGAGGAAGTCGGGGTACAGGGGACGGTAGTCCCCTTCAACCTCGTAGGGGATGCACAGCGCCCACGGCTTCCGGTCGGTATTTCGTAGCCAGCCGACCACGCTCTTGTTGCCGAGTTCGCGCTCGAGGATCGACGTCTCCGGCTTGTTGAACGCGGCGGGGAACGAGCCATTCTCCGTGACGTACAGGTGCTTCTCCCACGACTGGTCAGCCTGCTTGCTGTAGATCGTGGCCGGGTAGATGAGCGAAGTCAGCTCGGGGTCGGCGGCGAGGCTTCGGACCTCGTCGTAGATGGTGCGGCTCGCCTCGTCCAGCTTCTCGATGGCCGACCAATGGAGCTTTAGCCACTTCTGCACCCTCTCCGCGGCGACCTTCTCCAGTTTCCGCATGACATCGGGTTCGATGCAGAGCGCGAACAGCTCGAGCTTCGCCTTCTCCCTGTCTGCGGGGGAGCCCTTCACACGCACCCTCCACCATGCCTTGTGCAGCCCCTCGCTGAGCTTCCGACCCGCGGCCTCGAAGAGGTCCTCGACGTTCTCGGACGCGATGTCGACCCGCACGGTCCTGCCGTCCCGAATGGCGTCCGTTCCGACATCCCAGTTCACCGCCTCGATTTCAATCTGGCCCTTCTCCTCGACGATTTCTCTGAAGCGGCTCGTCTGCCTCACCTGGTCGTACTCAGCGTTGAGCACTTTCAGCATCTCGTCTTTAGCCGTGGCGCTCGCGTCCTCGTCGATCTCGTCATTCGTCAGCAGGCGCGCCAACTTCATCAGGCGTCGCACGTGGTTCGCCTTCCGCTTCCGTGGCACAACGTACGAGGGCAGGGCCGAGAGCGCCGCGAAGACCCTCTCGAGCCCCGCGACCCGCTGCAACTCAACGACGTCCTCGCCCTTTTCGACGTCGATGGGTGCCATGCCTTCGTCAGGTTTCGAGAGCTTGGCGATCACCCGGTCCAGACCCTTCGCATCGTAGTGGGGCAGGTAAAGGGCGACGGTGTTTAGCACCTCGTCATCGACGATCCGGCGAGCGAGGGGTGTCCGAACCATGCGCCCAACGAGTTGGGCGATGTACGTCGAATCAGCGGCCGCCCGGAAGGACATCATGACCTCCGCACGCGGGCAGTCCCAGCCCGTGTTCAGGCTGGTCTTGAAGAAGACAACGCGGACGTCCTGGTCTTCCTGGATGTCCGATGGGGCGAGGTACCGAAGGCTCTCCCCGTCGACCATAAGCGTTGTCCCCTCCTGGAATGCGTGGGCGAATGCGTCGTTGGGGAGGGTGCCGAGCACGTCTCGAAGGAGCCGGATGCCCACGGCGATGTCGGTCTCCGAGACCCGCCCCTTACCCCCGGCATCCTCCACCTGCACCACGAGGAGCGGCAGCACCGTGTACTCCTCCTGCGTCACGCAATAGGCCGCCCAGTGCGCGGTGAAGATCTTCAGCGCATACGCCGCCTCCCGCAGCATCGTCATGTCTGCGGTCTGTTCCTTCCTCGGGTGGTGCAGGACGATGGTCTCCTTGATCAGCCCAGAGGCCCGCACGTCGGCGACGTCGACGTCCACGGGACGGTTTGCCCGGCTGGTGCCGACGATCAGCTTGTTGAAGCGCTCCGGTGTCGCCGATATACCGACAACGACCGGGACGGGTGGCAGCTCACCCGGAGACCCCTTGATGAACTTCTGAATGATCGTGGCTGCCTCGGCCTCGCCCTTCTCCTCGGTCATGCCACGGTGGGCCTCGTCTACTATGACGAAGAACTTCCCCGGCCGCGCGTCGATGGTGTTCCGGATGGTCTCCCAGATGCTGTAAGTGCGCTCATCCCCCTGCGTGACGAGGCCCTTGTCCTTCCCTAGCTTCTGGATGTTCAGGAAGTGCACCGCCCCGGCGCGCAGCATCTCTTGGTCGAATGAGGCGTCGACGATGATGAGGGTGTCCACGGTGAGAACCGAGCTCGTCGCCACCATCTTTTTGCGCGTCTGTTCGTTCAGCTCCGGCTGGTCGGTGATCCAGAGGAACGTCGCGTCGACGATCGGGGCGTGCTCATCGTCACCTGTGAGCAGTAACTCGATGGCGCTTGTTAGCATGACCGTCTTGCCTGACCCGGTCGTGGAAGAGAGGCAGACGGCCTGGCGATCGCCGCTCCTCGAGTCCCTGGCCGCGCCACGCACCTGCCGGACGAGCCGCACGACCGCTTCCTCCTGAAGCTCCTTCAGCATGAGCTTCATAGGTTCTGCCTCGTGTTGATCCTGAAGTTCCTCAGATAGTCCCGGTAGAGCATCGAGGTGACCAGGCGGGGCGGGAGGGCTGCCCGCATCTCGGCGAACGCGTCCTCCGAGTCGGTCACGATCCAGACGTGGCTAAGGTCGGGGCGACTCTCCACCGCTTTGCGGAACCTGCGGAACTGCTCCTCCCGGAAGAGCACCGCGTACCGCGACCCCTGCGGCACGAGCATCCCAGAGTCCTCCACCGCCTTCCCGCGATCCCCCACGCCGCCAGCGGCGAGCCAGAGCGCAGGGAAGATCGCCTCGAATTGGCTCCCGAGGTCAACCTCGTCAGGATCGAGGTAGTCGACGCGGAAGAACTCCAAGTTCTCCTCGAAACCCCGCGCGACCGGCCGCCCGTCGATGTGTGCGCCAACGACTTTCTTACCGTCGGGACGCACGCCGGTTATGACGGCCTGGCAGCGGGGACGAGTCGCCTGCGCGAAAATGCCGTGCTTTTCGAAATCTGAATCGCCGTGGTAGAAGCCCTGCTTGTGCAGAATCCTCGCGACCTTTTCTTCCACCTCGTTGTTGGTGACCAGCACGGATCGGCGCGAGCCTCCATCCTCCGCGTTCAAGAGGCACGTCGCGTGGAATGTGGTTCCCGACCCGGCGAAGAAGTCGAGAATCAGAGCGTTCGGGCGGCTCCGAACCACGGCAGCGAGGCAGTCCTTCACTGCGTACACGGACTTCGGGAACGGGAACAGCCCCGGTCGGCCGAGGAGCTTCTTCAGGAGCTCGGTGCCATGCGTCCCGGCGTCATGCGCCTTCTCCCACCACACAGTCTTGAGTTTCCGCGTGTTCTTCTTCGGAATGCGGTAGTTGATCGTCCAATCGTCACGTTTCTCGTGATACTTCCCTAGAAACACGTTACCCTGGTCGATCATCGACTGCATGGAGGGGGGAATGAAGCCCCAGCACCGCTGTCGGCCTTCGCTGTCGATAGGCCAGATGGGGCGGAGACTACCGACCCTTCTGAAGTTCGGTGCTCTGTTCAGCGGAATCGACGACCCGACCCGCACGACCGTGCGCTTCTTTTCATCAATGAAGATAGGGTAGAACTGGTTTGGTCGCTTCTCTCGGTAGGAGGACGACTCCGCGCCGCCGCCCCTGCGTCGAGCGTGCCTGTACTCCCACTCGTCGGCGGACTCCTCGGCGGCACCATCAGCGGCCTCCGCCTCTTCCACGTCGTCCTCATCCTCTAGAGCCTCCGCATCCTCCTCCTCAGCGATGTTGGTCTCGGTAGTCTCCTGCTCTGCGATGTGAGAGGGGGACCGGAGGATGATGTCCTGACCCGTGTCGGGCACGACGAAGAAGGCGAACTCGTCAACGGGCGCGAAGTTCGCCTTCTCGCGGCCCTTCGGGTTGATGACGATCGTGATCATGTAGTGGAGGTACTGCGGGAAGGTCTTCTCCATCAGCATGCCGAGGTGGTTCACCTCGTGCTCGTCGATGGTGCAGATGAGAACCCCGTCTGGCTTGAGCAAGCGCTTCGCAAGGCGCAGTCGCTTCTCCATCATCGAGAGCCACTTGCTGTGCCGCCAGGCGTCCTTCTTGTCCACGTATCGATTGTTGTACTTCCAGTCCCTGGCACCGGTGTTGTACGGCGGGTCGATGTAGATGCAGTCCACCTGGCCCTCGTAGAGGTACACGAGGAGCTGCAATGTGTGGAAGTTCTCGCCGTTGATGATCGCGTGGTGTGGCCGGTCGACTGGTCCGCGCCGTACGGAGCCAATGGGGGTGAGGGTGGGAAAGATAGGGTCGCCGAAGCGCTTGATGAGCATGAGGTCCTTCGCGGTCGCTATCTCAACCTCTCCCCCTCCCTCGGGCTCAATCGTGACGCCGCCGCGACTCCGCAGGGCCTTCACCTGGTAGAGCGTCCCATCGGGGTCACTACGCCGCTGGACCGTCGACCCCACGGCCGGGGAAATGTGCAGCAGCGCGCTCGTCTCAGGGACGTGCTCCTCGAAGACCAGCCCGAAGCGCTGGCGTCGCTTCATGTCAGCGAGCGCGGCCTCGAGCTTCTGTCGGAGGGCCTTGTCGGCTATTTGCGTTACGAGGTCGTCGATTCTAGCCATGTCGCTCCGTCATTGCGTCTGTCCAGCCCAGATGGTCGGACGAGAGAGGATGAGCACCCGACTGGGATGCCTTCCCCATTGCTACCCGTATCGCCGCATCGATGTCCTGCTCCGACCGCGTCTTCCTCACCTCGGCAGGTAATCCCAATAGGGGTCCTTGCGGCCCCTCCCCCATGTACAGTGCTCTGGCCCGCATCCAGTTACGGGCGCTCTCCGTCCCCTCGGCCGGGCCGTCCACACCTCTCCCGAACGTGCGGCACCCGAAGCATACCCGGAACACCGCCGGGCAAGAACTCGAACTCCCGCGTCCCCCCCCTTGGCCTGGGGCCGGCACGCTGCTCGTCCGCCCCGCCCTCCTTCGCCGCGCTGATGTGGTCGATCCCGTAGCCGGGGCAGCACATCGTCCGGGCGCTCGTCTTGCTGCTGTGCCTGGTCTGCCCGCGGTGCCTCAGCGGTCCGTTTCTTCGGGCCCAGTGCCGACCAACGGTTCTCCGCCGTCCGCCGCTCTCGGGCCGACCTCAACGTCCAGGGCGACGGCGCGGCCGGCCGACGTCAGCTCGTAGAGCCGGACACCTCGGATCTCAACTCCCGGGCGCGTCGCCTTTCCGTCCTCGTACCTGCCAACGAGCTTCAGGAGCCGCGCGGCGACAAGGCCCTCGAGAGGATCCGCGGAAATGCGGACGCGCTTGCTCCCAGCCAGGACGCTCACGTCGTTGTCCAAGGTCACCACGGCGGTGATGTAACCGCGCGAGCGGAGGGCCGCCACCAGGATCTGGCGCTGGAGGTCGGTGAGATCGGTCATTTATTTGCCCTGATACCCGCGACGAGGCCCCGACGCCAACGTGACGCTGTGAAACCTTGTACACCGAACCTCGGCGGCCGGCAAGGACGGATTCGAAGGGTAGTTAGCCAGTCACTCGAGTGTTGCCGAGGTCCAGGACGTCGGGGATACTCGGTCGCATGTGCGCCCGCTTCACTCTCATGCTGCCATGGGCCGAGGTGGTCCGGATCCTGGGCGGCCGCGCCGGCGTTCACGGCAAGCCGAGCTGGAACGTCGCGCCGACCCACCAGATTGCGATCATCGAGAGCATGGGTTCCGACCGACACCTGGTGAGCGCGCGGTGGGGTCTCTCGGTGCCGTGGTCGACGAAGCCGATGATCAACGCGCGCTCGGAGACCGCCGCCCAGAAGCCCACGTTCCGAAAGGCCCTGCAGGAGCGGCGGTGCTTGATTCCGACCACCGGCTTCTACGAATGGCGAGCCGAGGGTGGTCGGAAGAAGCCCTATCTGTTCCGCCGGCCAGATGGGGCGCCATTCGCCTTCGCCGGGATCGTCGACTTCTACAAGACGGAGGGTGGGGTCGCCGCCGCCTGCGCGATCCTAACGACGTCGGCGTCGGGGTTCATGCGACAGTTCCACGAGCGGATGCCGGTGATCCTCGATGAGTCGGCGTGGGATGCGTGGCTCGACCGCTCGCAGACGGACGCGGCGGCGGCTACGGAACTGCTGAAGCCAGCTCCAGAGGACCTGTTGATCGCCGTCCCTGTGTCGCCGAGGGTTAACAACCCGCGGGTCAACGACCCGGACTGTGCCGAGCCGGTAGGGGAGGCGATTCGGCCCAAGGTCGGGTGACCAGCGCGCCTGGGAGCGCGGCGCCCATCCCCATCCAAAGACGGGACGGTTCAGCCGCTACGCCTCCGGTCGATCCATCCAGAGCCTCCGGTCCTCGTGCAGGATGCCCCAGGCCCCGATCTGTGCACGCCACTCCTCGGCTTCGCGCGGCGTAACCCATTCGGCTGTCTCCATCGCGGCGAGCAAGCTGAGGACATCCGGCAATTCACCGGGATCGAGGTCCCGGAGGATCGCGTCGATGTTCGTGCGGTTCATGCCGAGAACTTACCGCGATCCCGGCGACGGGGCGTGGGGTTGGGTTGCCGGGATGCAACCGGGGGACGCGCTACATCCTTCCGCTAGTCGCTCGCCTTCGTTTCGTGTCCGAACTGCCACGGCTCGGTCGCGCCCCTGTAATGCCCTGCTCGATGTGGTCGATCACGTATCCGGGGCAGCGGCCGGTGGGCACTGGCAAGCGGACAACCGCTGCCGGAGCTACTGGCAGATCGCGTCGAAGGCGCCGGTCCCGTCGATCACTTCCTTGCACGTCAGGCCGGAGGCCGCGCAGTCCTCGTGGACTTCCCACTGATGCGACGAGGCGTTGCAGTACTCGACGACGTTCCCGTTGCAACGCCTCCCGTTCGCGGGACAACGCAACGGCACCGCCAGCGAGTTCCCGATGTCCGAGCAACCGCAGGCGGGAAGCAACGTCAATACGAGTAAGGCCCATAGGCCCTTTCTACTCTTCACGACCTATCACCCCCATCTCGTAACGGACGGACGAGCCAACGTCCGTCGTGGTCACCCGGCGCGGGCCGTCGTGAGCCCTGGAAAAGAATAAGCTCCCGTTGCTTGGGGGCGCAGCCGGCCTTCTCCAGCGCCGCGAGCAGCCGAATGGCGCCTGGCAGTTCCTCTGGATCGAGGTCCCAGAGGACCGCGTCCATGTCGGTGCGGTTCATGCCAAGAATGTACAGCGATTCGGTCGGCCGGGGAGAGGTGTGGGTTGCGGGGAAGCGATCGGGGGACGCGCTATGTCCCGCCACCCGCCCTTCGCCTTCGCTCCCGTCCCGGCCTACCTCGTCTCGTCCGCGCGGCCCTCCTTCCGCGCCTCGACGTGCTCGATCACGCAGCCGGGGCGGCG
Organism: Terriglobia bacterium; assembly: GCA_020073205.1. NCBI lineage: Bacteria > Pseudomonadati > Acidobacteriota > Terriglobia > Terriglobia bacterium. The sequence continues at coordinate 4,570 of JAIQFR010000093.1, read as the reverse complement.
GGTGGTGGTCTTGCCTGCCGCTGGGTACAGGTGCGAGCGCCTGCACGCGCGTTCGGCGTGAGCGCGATTCGTGTGGCCGAGGCCGATTCGCGAAGCGCCCGGGTTGGTCATCTGACGCGAGGTGGCGCTGCGAGCGGCTTGAATTCGCCTGGGCACCAGGAGGAGAATGGGATGGGGTGGCGGGCTTTGGGGTGTGGGGCAGGATGACATAGCATACCACTACCGGACGGCGCCGCGGATTCGCTGCTTGAAGTTACTATCCCGCACGACATTACTCGTCCAGTTCACCGGAGTTTGACAGCGAGAGGAACGCGGGACATGCGTTGCTTGGCCCGAAACCGACGATTCGAGAGATGCGGCACCAACACCAGGCTGTTTTACTGTCGACGACATTGGCGGCAACCTTTCGCGGCAATCTTCCTCTTGTCGTCCGTCGTCGGGGTCTATGCTGGCTTGTACCATGATGTTTTCCGGCCGGTGCTCGAGTTCTTTCACACCGCCGATGACGCCCCCGCGAAACAGCCGCAGCGAATTGCGTTGATCGTTGGCAATGCCCACTATCGGAACAGCGACACCTTGCAGAACGCCGCTGGCGACGCAGAAGCCATCGCAGCCAAGCTCGCGTCCCAACAGTTCGACATCATCAAGGTCATCGACGCCGACAGAGACTTGCTACTGCTTCGGATCAAGCAGTTTCAGGCGATGTTGGCCCTCGGAGCAATCGGAGTGTTTTACTACTCCGGGCACGGAATGCAGATCGACGGTCAGGATTACTTGGTTCCGACAGACGCCACGTTCGAGGCCCCGGATTCGAACAGCCGCGACATCGTCTACATCAACCCGGCAAGAGTAAGGGGTGCAATCAACATAAGCGAAATACTGAAACCCGTAGACACGATCATTGAGAGGCACCCCAAGAACAGTGGCTCGCTGATAATCTACGCTACGGCTAGCGGTGGACGCGCATGGGACACCGTCAATGGTCAACCGCATTCCCCTTTTGCCACAGAGTTGCTTGCCGCGCTAGACCAAGCCGACCTCGAGGTCGTCGACGTGTTCCGCTATCTGTGCAAGAAAGTACCAGAGCGTACTCGTGGCACGCAGATTCCGTGGATGGCGCTGTCCACCGATGCGCGCTTCTACTTCAATCGTCCTGATCTTGATTCTAGTATCGGGATTTTGAAGATCCTCCTTCTGGATACTTGTCGAGATAATCCACTTCGGCCGGCTCTCACCCCCGAAGAAGTTGAAGAGTTGAACCGGATGCGGGGATCGTCGCGCCGACGCCGATAGCCGGGTGATCAACGGGGAAGCCACCTGGTCGAGTCGGGTCGACGACGCGGGCACACGGATGGACCCAACTCTGACGAGCGGTTCACGACGGGAGCGACGGGGTTCAAACCGTTCCGCGCGGGTAATCGCTACGCCTCCGGCCCATCGATCCAGAGGTGCGGGTCTTCGCGGAAAACCTCAAGGCGGCGATATGGCCCCGCCACTCCGAGGCCTCCCGCGCCGACACCCAACCGGCTTTCTCCAGCGCCGCGAGAAGGCGGAGGGCGTCGGGCAGCTCCTCTGGCTCGAGGTCCCACACGAGGTCGTCGATGCGCGTGGCGGCCATGGCGAGAACGTACCTCGAGGTGGGGTCCGTCGCGCACGATGACGTTGCGAGGGTGGGACGGCCCCACGGAGGCGCCGCCGATGTCGAGAGGGGGGATGGGCGCGACCACGGGCGTTCCTGTGGTAGGCTCCGCCCCAGAAGACGTTCGCGGCGTCGTCACGGGGGGCACTGATGGCGAAGTGCCGTTATTGCGGTCAGGGCGCCGGCATCTTCCGGAACTTCCACAAGCCTTGCAAGGCCCGGTACGAGGCGGGATGGGAGACGATGGTTTCCTCCGCTTCGAAGGCCGCGCGAACAGGGGACGGTCTCGACACGCTCGATGGGGATCTCGCTCGCGAGGCCGAGAGCAGCTTGGTCCGGAAGGAGTCCATCCCGGAGTCGCTCGTCCAGGGGTGGGAGCGGGCACTTCACGACTGTCTGGAAGATAACGTCCTCTCGGCAGACGAAGAGTCCAAGCTGATGGCCTTCGCGCAACGATTTTCGTTGACGCAGGAGCAGTTGAACGAGCGAGGTGCTTACCGTCGCGCCGCGATGAACATCGTACTTCGAGAGATCCTTGAGGGAAAGACGCCGAGAAGTCCGACAATCTCGGGAACCGTCCCCTTCAACTTTCAGAAGTCCGAGTCGCTCGTTTGGGTCTTCACCGGGGTGAGGTACCTCGAAAGCCGGACCAGCCGACAGTACGTGGGAGGGTATTCGGGCGTCAGCGTTCGCGTCATGAAGGGCGTCTACTATCGCACCGGGGGATTCCGGGGGCGACCGGTTGACACGACGCAAACCGTCCAGGTTGACGCTGGGATTCTAGGGATCACGACCCAGAACCTGTACTTTGAGGGGACCTCCAAGCGTTTTCGGATCCCCTACACCAAGATCGTCAGCTTCGAACCCTACACCGATGGCATCGGCGTCCAGCGGGACGCGATGACGGCGAAGCCGCAGACTTTCGTAACCGGGGAGGGCTGGTTCGTCTACAACGCCGTGGTAAACCTGGCAAAGAGGTAGCCACCGCGCCTCGCTGCTTCCCGGGCCGCAAAAGAAGCGAGCGGTGGGGAGACACGCTTGGCAGAGAGATTGTTGGAATGGGACTTCGATGCGAGAACACTGTTCTGGGCGATCCGCTGCCCATTCTCGCTCCCGGCTGATCCAGCGAAGCAGTTCGCGGGATCGCCTCTGGCTCATCCGCTGTACGCCTCGACATGGCGTTGTCGGCTGCTCAGGACCGCCTTCCCCGAGTTCGTACTCCATGGGAACAATGGCGCGCTGGTCTGTACCCCCGACAACATCATCCGGTGTCTGAGCAGTGGCCTCGTCCTTGAGGCGCTGGTTCTGACCATAGGCTGGGGTTCGATGACAAGGACGTTGGACCATGTGTATACGGAAGACCTGAAGGTGATGGAGCGCGTTCTCCGACGTGCTACCGCCTCGATCGATAGGGCGGGCAGCGTTGCGCCTGCCTGGGCCAACCTCCGGAGGAACCTGAGCTGGACCGCGACGATGGCATCAAAGTTCCTTCACTTCGCCGGACGATCTCTCGGCTTTCGCGTCAATCCGCCGGTTCCCATGGACAACGAGGTGATACTGCAACGAGCCTGGCCGAGGTTCAAGCATGCCGCCGCGCTGGAGCAGGAAGAGCACGACCTGCTGAATGTGCCGCTGCCCCGACCGTGGGGGGACGCAACGCAAACGTGGGCTGGCTACAGCCGATACGTTACGGCGGTGTCCTGCTGGGCGGCGGGTCGAGGATGGACGACGACGGAATTGGAGAACACGTTGTACGAAGTGTACAAGGATGGGTAGTCAGAAGGGGTGGGGTCCTGGGGCTCCTTGGGTTGCCAGTCGCCAGGCTAAGTAGGTCACTCGCTGCTCGCGAACACCGGCCGACGAGTTCGAGCCGGCCGCAAGGCCACTGTCGATCCGGCTTATGGGTCACCGCGCCCCGCCCGTCGTTACCCGCCCCTTCCCCCTCGAGCGCGACCGGCGTATGCTCCAGGGCAGCGGGGGAGGGGCGAGGGAGTCGCCCAAGCACGCTCTCGAAGGCAGAAGTCGCCTCGGCGCGGAAATAGCTAGCAAGCGGGGGGCGCCGCACGGCGGGTCGCTGAGAGCGCTCGTCAGGCGCACAAGGAAACAGTTATCGCGATGAGCACCCTCACCTTCACGGTCTCAATCCCGACCGACGCCGGGTTCGTAGGTCGCCGATGTGCCTCTCTTGAGTGCCGTCGATACTTCAAGCTGCATCAGAAGTCCATTCGTGCCACCCTTCACTGCCCTTACTGCGGTGCATCGGCCGCGGCGAGTGAATTACTGACTGATGACCAGCTCAGCCATGTTCGTCGGCAGGCTGAAGAGCAGGCGCGGGAGCATTTCTTCAACCAGGTCGATACAGAGTTTTCCGACCTGGCCCGAAAGAGTCGCGGGAACGAGCACGCATCCTTCACGCACGAGCACATCAGCTATCACGCCAGGCCGGTCATTCCAACCTACTCAGAGAACTCAGTCGACTCCGAGCTATTGTGCCCCGAGTGCCAGTGCCGTTTCCAGGTGTACGGCGTGTTCGGTTATTGCCCTGGATGTCGAACGGAGAATCAGCTGATCTACGACGCGAATTTGGCCATCCTCCGGCGTGAGTTTTCAGCGAAACCCGGCGAGACGCGGACGCTTCGTCACGCATATGCGGATCTTGTGTCGATGTTCGAGTTTCATTGTCGACGGGCCGCACCTCAGGAGCATCAACTGACTATCAACTTTGGTTCCTCTCCGAAAAGTGTGAAGGCTCCGTAAGTGGTTGAAATGCAAAGCGCATCGGCTGTCCGGCTACCCTTCGTGGGTGTGTATGCCTGCGAAAGGAGGGCCGGGACCGATGCGCCTGGAGACTTGTATCAGGAAGGGGCTCCGCTTGAAAGCCCACCGCGTGCGGGAGGTCCGGGAGGAAGCCGGGCATCTTGTCGCGGAGAT
>JAIQFR010000092.1 GCA_020073205.1 Terriglobia bacterium | reverse complement strand
CGTCAGCTTTTCATGAAAGTCGTAGTTCACCTGCATGGCCGGCGCCCAACTGCAAGCGCCGATGCACTCCACCTCTTCGAACGAGAACATTCCATCCGCCGTGGTGCCCTTGTGAGGAATGCCGAGGCGCTGCTTGACGTGCGCGCTGATCTCGTCGGACCCGCGCAGCATGCAGCAGATATTGCGGCACACCTGCACGTTGTACCGGCCGCGCGGCTTGGCCGACCTGCGCGTGACGCTCAAGCTCACCGAGCTCACCGAGGTCATGAAGGACGTCGACTTCAAGGTGTTCTCGGCTCCGGCAAACCAGACCGGCGGACGCGTGGTGGGCCTGCGCATTCCCGGCGGCGGGACGCTGACGCGCGGCGAGATCGACGGCTACACCGAGTTCGTGAAGAACCTCGGCGCCAAGGGCCTCGCCTGGATCAAGGTCAACGAACGCGCCAAGGGCGCCGAAGGACTGCAGTCGCCGATCGTCAAGAACCTGCACGCCAAGGCGCTCGCCGCGATCCTCGAGCGCACGGGCGCCGCCGACGGCGACCTGATCTTCTTCGGCGCCGACAAGGCGGTGCTCGCCAACGACTACATGGGTGCGCTCAGGCAGCGAGTCGGCCACCAGCGCGGCTTCGCCGAGCAGGGCTGGCGGCCGCTGTGGGTGGTCGACTTTCCGATGTTCGAGTTCGACGAGGAATCGAAGCAATGGAAGGCGCGCCATCACCCCTTCACGAGCCCGAAGGACGGCGACGAGCAGTTCATCGAGTCGGCGCCTGAGCGCGCCTACGCCAAGGCCTACGACGTGGTCTTGAACGGCTGGGAAATCGGCGGCGGATCGGTGCGCATTCACCGTCCGGAAGTGCAGCAGCGGGTGTTCCAGGCATTGAAGATCTCGCCCGAGGAGCAGCGCGCCAAGTTCGGCTTTCTGCTCGATGCGCTGCAATACGGCGCCCCGCCGCATGGCGGCATCGCCTTCGGCCTCGACCGCCTGGCCGCGATGATGGCCGGCGTCGAGGCGATCCGCGACGTGATCGCCTTTCCCAAGACCACGAGCGCGTCGTGCCTGATGACGGCGTCGCCGGCGCCGGTGGATCCGGGCCAGCTCCGGGAGCTGCACCTGAGCGTGGACGAGCGTGGGTGATCCCCCCTCCCGCGCCGCGTTGACCCTCGTGAACGGCTTGTGCTATAGCGTGCCGCGGGAGTCGAGGAGGGGCGGGTGCGCATGCCTCGCAGTGCATCGCACGAGATCGTCGGGCTCGTCGCATCCGCGGTGCTCTCCCTCTCCGACGCCGCGTGCTGCCACCGGCCGCCCGGCCCCATCGTGGAAGTCAACCTCGCGCTGCTCCGCGCGAAGGACGCTTGCGCCACGCTCTACGCTCCGCGGGACGTCGCCGCCATTGAGGTCCGGATCGACGAGATGAACCGACTTGCGGACGCGAGGAAGTGCGCGAGGGCCCGGAGCGCCGCCGGCCCGATCCTGCCCGACGTCCTGGCGCTTTCCGCGCGGGTCGAGGCCGAGAGAAACCTCGCCTTGGACGCCGCGAAGAGCGCGCTCGACGCAGCGGAGTCGGCCGTCGAGCGGGCGAGGGAGGCGGAGGCGGGCGGCGGGACGTCCGTGGAGCTCAGCGCGGCGGAGCGCGCGTTGGCCGAGGCGCGGCGGATGAGCGGCGACGCCTGCGCTTACCCCCGGGCGACCCTCCTCGCCCGCGACGCCGCCGAGGCCGCCGAGCGGGCCCGCGCCGCGGCGAAGGCAGGGACGCCGGGGTCCGGGGAGCCCGCGGAAGGGGCCCGGCGGCCTTGACATGAGAACGATCATCCTCGATGCGACGGTCCTCGAGGGTCTGGTGGGTAGTCTCGACGAGACGCTGCGCCTGATCGAGGAGCGCTTCGGCGTTCGATTGTCCGTTCGCGGCGATCGAGTGACGGTGGACGGAGGCGGAGAGGGGGCCACCGGCCGGGAGGAGCGGGTGGAGGGGCTCCTGAATCAGCTCGCGGCGCTTCGCGAGCGAGGCCTCGCGCTCCGGCGCGAGGACGTCAGGACGGCCATCGGGCTGCTGGAGCGGGACCCCGGCGTCCGCCTCGCCGACCACTTCGTCCACGCGCGCCTCAAGCCGTCCAGCAAGAAGACCGTGGTGCCGAAGTCCGCCAACCAGCGCCGCTACCTCGACGCGATCCGGGACAACGACTTGGTGATCGCCATCGGTCCGGCGGGAACGGGGAAGACCTATCTGGCCGTCGCGATGGCCATCACCCTGCTCCACGAGAAGCGCGTCCAGAGGATCATCCTCGCGAGGCCCGCGGTGGAGGCCGGGGAACGGCTGGGATTCCTACCGGGGGACATCGCCGCCAAGGTGGATCCGTACCTGAGGCCCCTCTACGACGCTCTCTACGACATGCTCGAGCCCGACAGGATCGAGAGCCTCCTCGACCGCGGCATCATCGAGATCGCCCCTCTCGCGTTCATGCGGGGCAGGACGCTGAACGACTCTTTCGTCATCCTGGACGAGGGGCAGAACACCACCTCGGAGCAGATGAAGATGTTCCTGACCCGAATCGGGTTCGATTCCAAGGCGGTGGTGACCGGCGACGTCACGCAGATCGATCTCCCCGCCGAAAGGACCTCGGGCCTGGTCGAGGCGCGCGACGTGTTGTCGGGAATCTCCGGAATCGAATTCGTCCACTTCGACGAGACCGACGTCGTCCGCCATCCTCTGGTGCAGCAGATCATCGTGGCCTACGATCGGCGCGCCACGTCTCGACGCGACCCGCGGCCCAGCCGGAACGGCGTCGCGCCGCCGGAAGGCGAAAGGTGAGCGAGGAGTCGGCGTCCCCGAAGGCGCGGGCCGGACGCGAGCCGGCGGTGCCGGCGCGCCGGAGGCTCAGCCTGCCGGCCCGGCTCCGCGCCGCGGCACGGGAGGCGGCCGATCGGCTCCTCGCGGCGGACCTGCTCTGGAGCGTCCTGCTCGTCGGCGTCGTCACCGCGCTCCTGGCCCTCGGATCTCCGACCTCCGAGCGCCTTCCCGCCCTGGGGGCGGTTTTGGACCACGACGTGGTCGCGCGGAAGGAGAGCGGAATACCCGATGCGCGCGAGACCGAGGCACGCCGACGGGAGGCGGCCGAGGCGGTCCCGGACGTCTACCTCCACGACCGGGCGCGAGGCGACCGTCTCGCCGAGAAGGTGCGCTCGCTGTTCGACTCGGGGCGGCAGGCGCTCGGGAGCGGTGAGAGCGAGGGGAGGGCCCGGGGCGCGGCGACGGCGCGAAAGGCGTTGCCCGGAATGATGCGGGACGCCGAGATCGACGCCCTCCTGCGCCTGGGATTCTCCGCGGAAGTGGAACGAGACCTCGCCGGGATCCTCCGAGGGGTGATGGAGAACCCGATCGTCGCGAACAAGGCGCTGCTCGCGAGCTCGCCGGGGGTGCTGCTCGTGCACGCCCCCGGAGGAAGCGAGGAGCGGCTGTCGGAAGCGGGGTCGGTGCTGGATCTCGACGAGGCGAGACGACGCGCTCGGGCGGCCGTCGAGGCTAGCCGCGCGTTTCCCCCGGACTCGCGGGAGACGCTGGCGAACCTCGTCGCGGCATTCGTGGACGTGAACGTGGCCTACGATCCCGAGGCCACCGCCCTGAAGCGTGATGCGGCCTCGGCCGCCGTCCCGCCGGTGGTCCGCACCGTGCCGGCGGGCACCGTGGTGGCGCGGGCCGGCGAGAAGGTGGCGGTGGAGACCCTCCTCAGGATCGAGGCCGCCCGAGGCGGACCGCGAGGTCGCGTCGGCCTGCCCGGTCTCGCCGGAACGGTGTTCATCGCCTCGCTCCTCGCGTTCTTCCTCCGCCGCTACACCCGCTACCACCAGCGCGCGTTCAAGAGGGTCCAGCACCTCCACGCGCTGTTGGCCCTCGTGCTGCTCTCGATGCTCCTCCTGTCGCGCGCGATGATCTGGATCGCGAAGGGACTGGTCGACAACCTGTCCCCCCCGTTCAACGACCCGTCGAGCTACACCTACCTCATCCCGCTGGCCGGGGGATCGATCCTGGTAGCGCTCCTCGCCACCGGCCGGATCTCGATGGTCTACTCCGGTTTCACCGCCCTCCTCTTCGCCGCAATGAACGGCTGGAACACGTTCGCGATGACCTGGGCCCTCCTGGTCCAGTGGGCGGGGATCTACGCGATCGCGACCTACCGCGAGCGCGCAGCGCTCCTTCGCGCCGGACTCGTGGCGGGAGTGGCCGGCGCCGCGTCCGCTCTGGCCGTGGCGGCGGTGAGGGACGGGCTGGCCCCCATCTCGCGCGGTGTCTACGAGGCCGGCCTCGCGTTCGTGGGGGGAGCGGTCGGCACGGGGCTGTTCGTCTCGTTCGCCCTGCCGCTGCTCGAGGGGCTCTTCAAGGTGCTCACCGACATCCGCCTCCTGGAGCTGTCCAACCTCAACCAACCGCTCCTGGCCGAGTTCGCGGTCAAGGCCCCGGGCTCCTACAACCACAGCCTCGTGCTCGCGACGCTGGCGGAGGACGCGGCGAGGACCATCGGGGCGAACGCGCTGTACTGCCGGGTGGCCGCGTTCTATCACGACATCGGCAAGATCCGGAAACCGGAGTACTTCGTGGAGAACCAGCACGGCACGAACCCACACGACCGGCTCTCGCCCTCGATGTCCGCACTGATCATCACCGCCCACGTCAAGGACGGGATCCGCCTCGCGAGGGAGGCGGGCCTCCCGCAGCAGATCGTGGACGTCGTCCCGCAGCACCACGGGACGAGGCTGATGACGTATTTCTACGACAAGGCCCGCAAGACGGCGGATCCGTCGCTGGGACCGGTGTCGGAGGCGGACTTCCGATACCCCGGCCCCAAGCCGCAGACGAAGGAGACCGCGATCTTCATGCTGGCGGACGGCGTGGAAGCCGCGGCGCGGACCCTGGACGAGCCGACGCCGGGACGGCTCGGGGAGCTGATCCACAAGATCACCAGCGCCATCGTCCTCGACGGGCAGCTGGACGAGTGCGATCTGACCTTCGCGGACCTCGAGAGGATCGAGCAGGCGTTCCTGCGGACGCTGACCAGCATGTATCACCACCGCGTCGACTATCCCGGGTTCGAGTTCGGCCGACCACGGCCCAACGGCCGAACCGGCGGTGCCGCGCAGGACCGGCGCGCCGCGCGGAGTGCCTCGCGGTGAGCCCGAAGGCCAGGGGCCGGACGAGCGCCGGCCTCGCCGCACGCCCCCCCCTCATCGAGGTCGAGGTGGTGAACCGGCGACGTGCGAGAACGCCGGGCATCCGCGCCCTCGCGTCGTTCATGGAGCGTCTGATCGAGGAAGTCCCTCCGCCGCCGGGTGGGCGCGTGGTGCTCTGCCTCCTCTCGGACGGAGCGATGCGCGACCTCAATCGGGTCTACCGGGGGCGGCGCGCTACCACCGACGTCCTGGCGTTTCCCGGCGGCGGCGTCCGCGATCCCGAGGGGCGTCTCGAGCTCGGAGACATCGCGTTGTCGGTTCCGCGGGCCGCGCGCCAGGCCCGCGAGGCGGGACACACGCTCGGCCGCGAGCTCAAGATCCTGGCGATGCACGGGTACCTTCATCTTCTCGGCCACGATCACGAGACGGATCGCGGACGGATGGCGCGAATGGAGAGGCGGCTGGCCCTGAAGCTCCTCGGGGATCGATCCCGGGGGGCGGCGTGACCGGCTCCGAGTCGGCCGGCGCGATCGTTGCCGCGCTCGGCCTCGCCACCGCGCTGTTCCTCGCCGAGCTCGCGATCGCCGTGCTCCTGCTGGCGGTCTCGAGCCTGAGCCGCGTGGCCGTGCGGCGCCTTGCTGCCGAGGACCCGCGTCTCCGCCTCCTCGAGGATGTCCGCAATGGCCTCTCGGCCCGGCGGATCTCCCTCCACGCGGCGCGCGAGACTTGCCTGCTCGGCGCGAGCGTCTCCCTCGCGTTCGGCGCGCGGGCCGCGGGATGGTCCCACCCTTGGGCCCTGGGGCTCGCGGGCGGGATCGTCGTGGGCGTGCTGCTCCTCGAGGGGCTGGCCGCGCGAACGCTCGCCCTTCGCGCCCCCCGCGCCGCCGTGCGAGCCACCGCGTTCCTGGTGCCGCCGATCCACGCTCTGTTCTTCCCCGCGGCGAAGCCGATGGAAAGTCTGGCGAAGCGCTTCACCGCCGGCGCCGGCCGGGGGGAATCCGAGACCGAGGAGAACGACGGCGAGGTCGAGGCGTTCCTCGAGGTCGGGGAGCGCGACGGGATCCTCGAGGCGGGCGAGAGCCGGATGGTCCGCGGGATCGTGGACCTCGGCGACACCCGGGTCCGCGAGATCATGACCCCGCGGACCGACATCAAGGCGCTCCCCGCGGATGGCACCGTCGCCGAGGCGAGGAAGGTCCTGCTCCGCACCGGGCACTCGCGTCTCCCTGTCTATCGCGGGACCGTGGACAACGTGGTGGGCGTGCTCGACGTTCGCGACGTCCTGAAGGCAGCGGACGAGGGTGCGGACGGAGCGTCCGTCACCGCCTTTCTGCGCCCTGCCTTCTTCGTTCCGGAAACCCAGTCCACCGCGGACCTGCTCACCCAGATGCGGACGAGGACCCGCATGGCCCTGGTGGTCGACGAGTACGGCGGGCTCGCCGGGCTCGTCACCCTCGAGGACCTCCTGGAGGAGATCGTCGGCGAGATCCGCGAGGAGCACGAGCCGGAAGAGGCCCGGATCATGGCGGCTCCCGACGGCTCGTGGCTGGTGAGCGGGCTCGCGCACGTGGGGGAGATCGAGCCTCTGTTCGAGGTGAACGTGGGTGAGAGGGAATTCGACACCGTGGGCGGCCTCGTGATCGCGGCGCTCGGGCGGGTGCCGCCGCCTGGGGAGAGGCTCGAGGCCCACGGCCTCGCCATCGAGGTGCTGGAGTCCGACCGGCGGAGGGTGTACCGCGTGCGACTCCGGAAGGCGGCCCCGCCTGCCGGCGCGGGGGAGGGTCCGAAGTGAGCGGCGCGGATGCGGCAGGCGGAGGCCTCCGGGCGGGAACGGTGACGCTCGCGGGGTGGACGAACGTCGGCAAGTCCGCCCTGCTCAACCGCCTCGTCGGTGAGAAGCTCGCGGCCGTCTCACCGGTCTCGCAGACCACGCGTCACCGGATCGTGGGCGTGCTGCACCTCGAGGGACGCGGGCAGGTGGTGTTCGCGGACACGCCGGGTCTCCACGAGCCGCGCCACAGGATGAACCGAGCCATGGTGGAGACCACCCGCCAGAGCCTGCGGGACGTGGACCTCGTGGTCCTGGTCGTGGACGCGTCGCTCGGGCCGGGCCCGGGGGACGCGCGAGCCGCGGACCTGCTCCGCCACCTCCCGGGATCTCGCATCGCCGTGCTCAACAAGATCGACCTCTTGCCGCAGAAGACGAAGCTCCTCCCGATGATGAAGGTCCTGGTGGAGGACTGGGGCCTCGAGGAGGCCGTCCCCGTCTCCGCGCTCACGGGTGAGGGATGCGATCTGCTGCTCGAGCGCATCCTGGCCCGCCTGCCCGAGGGCCCGCCGCTCTACGCCGCCGACGTGCTGACCGACCAGCCCGAGCGCTTCCTGGCGGCCGAGTGGATCCGGGAGAAGATCCTCCTGAGGACCCGCCAGGAGATTCCGCACGTCACCGCCGTGTTGATGGACCGCTGGCAGACCCGTCCGGACGGCCTCGTCGAGATCGAGGTGACGATCCTGGTCGAGCGGGAGTCCCAGAAGGCGATCGTGATCGGCAAGGGAGGCTCTCTCCTGAAGGCGATCGGCACCGAAGCACGGGCGGACATCGAGCGGCTCCTCGACGCGCGGGTGTACCTCGGGCTCCACGTCCGCGCCCGGCCGGACTGGCGGGACGACGAGCGCACGCTGCACGAGCTGGGCCTGAGCTGAGTGCTCGAGCTCCCCGCGCGACTCGTTCTGATAGAATTCACCGTCCTTTGCGTGGCGAAGCGGCGAACGCGAGAGGGAAGATCTTGGGGCGGCGGAACGACGACGCGTACGTGCTCGGGACGCAGGTGCTGGGCGAGGCGGATGTGATCGTGACCCTGCTGGCGGAGAATTCCGGGCGAGTGCGCGGGGTCGCCCCCTCGGCGCGGCGCAGCCGGCGCCGTTTCGGCGGCGCTCTCGATCCGCTCACGAGGGTGCGCGCCGCCTGGACGGAGCGAGAGGGTCGCGAGCTGCACCGGATCGAGTCCCTCGACCTCGCGCGCTCGTACGCGGCGATGCAGTCCGAGCCGGTCCGGCAGGCGGCCTGCGCGGTGCTCGCGGAGCTCGCCGCCTCGATGGCGCGGGAGGGGCAGCCGGATCCCAAGGGATTCCGACTCCTGGGCGCGCTTCTGGACGCGATCGAGCAGGGGCTCGATCCGTGGACCGCGATCCGGTACTTCGAGTATTGGACCCTGAGGCTCCACGGCGTGCTGGCCGACTTGGACGCCTGTCCCGTCTGCGGGCGCGCGCTCGCGGAGGGATCGCCGAGAACGGTCGCTCGGGGAGGCGCCGTCCGGTGCTCCTCATGCGACAGGGCAGAAGGGGGCGGCGGGCGTTCTCTGGGCCGGGAGGATCTCGCCTTCCTCGCGGCCGCCGCGCGCACCGCCCCGACGGGCCTCGCCGGATTCGAGCGCGCCGCGCGCCCCGGAGGCGCCCTCGAGGCGCTCTTGCGCGGCGGCGTCGAGTCGTTCGCGGAGCGCCGATTCAAGACCTACCGTCACCTGGCGGCGGCGGCGCATCGCCCCGGCGAGGGCACCGGACGATGACCTTCCAGGATCTGCTCCTCGCGATCCAGTCCTACTGGGCGGGCCAGGGCTGCGTGCTCCAGCAGCCTTACGACCTCGAGGTCGGCGCGGGGACGATGCACCCCGACACGTTCTTCCGCGTGCTCGGTCCGGAGCCCTGGCGCGTCGCGTACTGCCAGCCGTCGAGGCGCCCCGGGGACGGGCGCTACGGCGAGAACCCGATGCGGGTGTACAAGCACTACCAATTCCAGGTGGTTTTGAAGCCGGCTCCCCTGGACGTGCAGGATCTCTATCTCGACTCGCTGCGCTCGTTCGGGGTTCTCCCCCTGGAGCACGACATCCGGTTCGAGGAGGACAACTGGGAATCGCCCACGCTGGGCGCCGCCGGGGTGGGCTGGCAGGTAATGATGGACGGAATGGAAATCTCGCAGTTCACCTACTTCCAGCAGAGCGGCGGGTTCGATCTCCGCCCGGTCTCGGTCGAGCTGACCTACGGCCTCGAGCGGATCTGCATGTTCCTGAACGACATCCGCAGCATCTTCGACATTCCGTGGAACGAAACGGTCACCTATGGCGAGGTGAGACGGCGGGAGGAGGTCGAGCACTCCGCCTACAGCTTCCGCGAGGCCGACGTCCCGTTCTTCAGGGAGCAGTTCGCGCGCTGGGAGGCGGAGGCGCAGAGGCTGCTCGCCGCTCCAGCCGAAGGCGCGCCGGGGCCGGCGCACGGCGCCCTCGTGGTACCCGCGTACGAGGCGGCGCTCAAGTGCTCGCACCTGTTCAACGTCCTGGATGCGAGAGGCGCGCTTTCGGTCACGGAGCGGGCGGCGTCGATTCAGCGGATCCGGCGGCTGGCCTGCCGTGCCGCGGAGAGGTATGTCGCGCAGCGTGAAGCGGCGGGATTCCCGCTGCTCCACGGCGCGCGCCCTCCGGTCGCGGAGGCACCGTGACCGCGCCGCTCCTCTTCGAGATCGGTTGCGAGGAGATCCCCGCCCGGATGATTCCTGGCGCCGCCCGCGATCTCGGGCAGCGGATCGAGGCGATCCTCGACCAGGCGGCGATGAAGCGCGGTCCGACGAGCGTCTGGGGTGGCTCCCGTCGCCTGGCGGTCCGGGTGGAGGACGTGGAAGAGCGCCAGGCCGACCGCGAAGAGCTGGTCCTCGGTCCACCGGCGCGCGCCGCGTTCGGCCCGAACGGCGAGCCGACCGGCGCCGCGATCGGGTTCGCCCGGAAGCAGGGGATCGAGCCGTCCACCCTGGCTCGGATCACGACCGAGAAGGGGGAGTACGCCGGGTTCCGCCGGCAGGTACGCGGGAAGAGCCTGGGGGAGATCCTGGGCGAAGCCCTGCCGCCGGCGGTGGAGGGGATGCCGTTCCCCAAGACGATGAGATGGGGGGACGGCCGGTTCCGCTGGGTTCGTCCTGTGCACTGGCTCCTCTTGATCCACGGATCCGAGGCGCTGCCGGTCGAGATCTTCGGAGTGAGGGCCGCCCCGGCCTCCGGCGGCCATCGTTTCCTGGCGCCCGGCCCGGTCGAGGTGCGCCATCCCGATCTGTACGCGGCCGCGCTGCTCGCCGCGTTCGTCGTTGCCGACCCCGGCGAGCGGCGCCGTCTTCTGACCCTCCGCCTGAACGAGGCCGCCTCGGCGTCGGGGGGCCAATGCGTCGACGACGAGTCGCTCCTCGAGGAGGTCGTGGACCTCGTGGAGTGGCCGGGAGTCGTCACGGGGCGGTTCGATCCGGCGTTCCTCGACCTTCCGCGCGAGATCCTCGTGACCACGCTTCGCCACCATCAGAAGGCGTTCTCGGTGCAATCGGACGGGCGCCTGCTCCCGGTGTTCCTCGCGATCGCCAACACGGACCGGGACCCGGCGGGGCACGTGGCTCGGGGCAATGGCTGGGTCGTCGTCGGCCGCCTCGAGGACGCGCGCTTCTTCTGGGTCGAGGATCGGAAGCGTCCGCTGGCCTCGCGCGTTCCTTCCCTCGAGGTCGTCGCGTTCCACAAGAAGGCCGGAAGCTACCTCGACAAGGTCCGTCGGACTCGGCAAATCGCGGAGGCCTTGGCCCGTCGGCTCGATCTGCCGGCTTCGTCGGTGGAGGCGGCGGGACGCGCCGCGGAGCTCTCGAAGGCGGACCTGGGCACCGGTCTCGTGGGAGAGTTCCCCGAGCTCCAGGGGGTGGTCGGCGGTCTCCTGCTCCGTCACGAGCGAGAGAACGCTGCGGTCGCGGACGCCGTCTACGAGCACTATCGGCCTCAGGGCCCCGACGATCGCCTCCCCGAGAGCGAGATCGGTGCCATTGTCTCGGTCGCGGACAAGCTCGACACGGTGGCCTCACTTCTTCGCGCTGGCGAGGTGCCGACTGGCTCCAGGGATCCGTTCGGACTACGGCGCGCTACTGCGGGCATCTTTCGAATCGCTTTCGAGCGGGCTTGGCCCCTCTCGCTGGATCATCTCTGGCAACTGAGCGCCGAATCGACCGGCCGCAAACAGCGCGATGAGGTGTTCGGCTATCTCGAACAGCGTTTCAACGACCATCTTCGAGAGCGAGGATTCACGGTCAACGAGGTCAATTCCGTCATGCAGGTGCGTGGCGACTTGGAAACCGGCGCGAGTCCCTTCCCGGACGTCCTCGCGCGTTTCGACGCCGTTCGAACGGTCCGGGATCGCTCGGACTTTCGTCGCCTCGTCGAACTGACCAAGCGGACCTGGAACATCACGAAACAGACGTCACACCTCGTACTCGATGCCGGAAGCCGGGGGTGGACGCCGGGGCCCAGGGGCCCTTGGGATCCTGCGGCCGAGGCGCTCGAGGAACGTCTCGGCAGCGCGTGCGCCACGATCGAGGAAGCCGCGGATGGCCGTCGTTACACGGACGTGCTCGATCAACTGGCGCAGTTCGTCCAGCCGGTGAGCCGGTTCTTCGACCAGGTTCTCGTCGTGGATGCAGAGGATCTGACGGGTACGTACTACCGGCACGAGCTGCTCTCGAAGCTCGGGGCGCTGCTCATCCGGTACTTCGACATTCGGGAGCTGCCCGGAGAGGCCGACAGGAGATCATGATGGAAAAGCTCGTCTACTTCTTCGCGAACGGGAGCGCCGAGGGGAACAGCGGGATGAAGGGCCTCCTGGGCGGCAAGGGGGCGAACCTCGCCGAGATGACCAACCTCGGGATCCCGGTCCCTCCCGGCTTCACGATCTCCACGCGCGCGTGCAACCTCTACTTCGAGGGAGGGAACCGGCTCCCGGACGGCCTCGACGCCGAGGTTCGCGCGGCCCTCGATCGTCTGGAATCGGTGCAGGGGAAACGCTTCGGCGACGAAAACGACCCGCTTCTGGTCTCGGTTCGCTCCGGCGCCAAGTTCTCGATGCCCGGAATGATGGACACCATCCTGAACCTGGGATTGAACGACCGCGCGGTGGAAGGGCTCGCGCGCATCGGAGGGGACCGGCGCTTCGCGTTCGACTCCTATCGCAGGTTCATCCAGATGTATTCCGACGTGGTCCTCGGCGTCCCCAAGCACGGGTTCGAGGCGCTGCTCCAGGCTGCCAAGAGGAGCCGGGGGGTGGAGCACGACACCGGGCTCACCGCCGCCGATCTCGCCGGGCTGGTACGGAAGTACAAGGAGAAGGTCCTGAAAGCCACCGGGACGCCGTTCCCCGACGACCCCAGGAAGCAGCTGTGGGGAGCGATCGCGGCGGTGTTCGGTAGCTGGATGAACGAGCGTGCGCGCATCTACCGCAGGCAGTACGGGATCGCGGACGATCTCGGCACGGCGGTCAACGTGCAGTGCATGGTCTTCGGCAACCTCGGCGACGACTGCGCCACCGGCGTGGCGTTCACGCGCAACCCCGCCACCGGCGAGAACGTTTTCTACGGCGAGTACCTGCCCAACGCGCAGGGCGAGGACGTGGTCGCAGGCATCCGGACCCCTCGACCGATCTCCCGCGCGCAGGCGGCGGACGGTCAAGGGCTCTCGCTCGAGGAGTTCCTCCCGGACTGCTACGCGCAGCTCCTCGCCATCCGCGGACGGCTCGAAACGCACTACAAGGACATGCAGGACATCGAGTTCACCATCGAGCGCGGCAGGCTCTACATGCTGCAGACCCGGACCGGGAAGCGCACCGGCCTCGCGGCGCTCAACATCGCGTTCGATCTCCACGAAGCCGGAGTGATCGAGCGCGACGCCGTCGTACAGCGGGTGGAGCCCGACATGCTGATCCAGCTCCTCGCTCCGATCTTCGACGCCAAGGACAAGGAGAAGGCGCGAAAGGCGGGGCGGGTGCTCGCGAAGGGGCTGCCCGCGGGGCCCGGCGCCGCGTCCGGCGCTGTGGCGTTCTCCGCGAAGCGGGCCGTGGAGCTCGCCGCCCGGGGAAGGAAGGTGCTCTTGGTGCGGGCCGAGACGAGCCCCGAGGACCTGGCCGGGATGGTGGCCGCGGTGGGAATCCTCACGAGCCGCGGAGGCATGACGTCCCACGCGGCCGTGGTCGCGCGGGGCATGGGCAAGCCCTGCGTCGTCGGCGCCGAAGCGCTGGTCGTGGACGTCGGAGCGGGCCGCCTGCGCGCCGCCGGCAAGGCGTTCAAGGAAGGAGACATCCTCTCCATCGACGGTGCCACCGGGGAAGTGATCTCCGGCGAGCTTGAGACCCACCCCTCCGAGATCCAGCAGGTGGTCCTGGAGAAGACGCTGAAGCCGGAGCGCTCCACGTTGTTCCGGCGGTACGCACGACTCATGGAGTGGGCGAACGAGCTCCGAAGGCTCAAGGTCCGCACCAATGCGGACACGCCCCACGACGCCTCGGTGGCCCGGGCCTTCGGCGCCGAAGGGATCGGCCTCTGCCGCACGGAGCACATGTTCTTCGCGGAGGACCGGATCGCGGCGGTTCGCGAGATGATCCTCGCCGACGATCTGAAGCAGCGCCAAAGGGCGCTGGCGAAGCTCCTCCCGATGCAGCGGAAGGACTTCGTCGGCATCTTCAAGGCGATGGATGGGCTGCCGGTGACGATCCGACTCCTGGACCCACCGCTTCACGAGTTCCTTCCCACGCAGGCGGAACAGTTCCGCCGGCTGGCGCGAGAGATGGGCGTGCCGGCGAGGACTCTCGAGGAGAAGGCGGAACAGCTCCACGAGACCAATCCCATGCTCGGTCACCGCGGGTGCCGGCTGGGGATCACCTTCCCGGAGATCTACGACATGCAGGCCCGCGCGATCTTCGAGGCCGCGGCTGCCTGCGCCAAGAAGGGGCTCCGCGTCCTTCCGGAGGTGATGCTCCCGCTGATCGGGACGGTTCGTGAGTTCACCGATCTCGCGGCCAGGATCCGGGCGATCGCGGCGGAGGTCGAGAAGAAGGCGGGCGGGACCAAGGTGCCGTTCCTCGTCGGGACGATGATCGAGATCCCGCGCGCCTGCCTGATCGCCGAGCAGATCGGCCGCGAGGCGGAGTTCTTCTCCTTCGGCACCAACGACCTCACGCAATTGACCTACGGGTTCAGCCGGGACGACGTCGGGAAGTTCCTCGGCGCCTACCTGGACGCGAGGATCCTGCAGCGCGATCCATTTCAGGGGGTCGACCAGGAGGGAGTCGGGCGCCTGGTGCGGCTGGCCGTCGAGGAAGGTCGGCGCGGCCGGGCCGGCCTCAAGGTCGGGGTCTGCGGGGAGCACGGGGGCGATCCCGAGTCCGTGGGCTTCTTCCACCGGGTCGGTTTGGACTACGTCTCGTGCTCCCCCTACCGGGTTCCGGTCGCGCGGCTGGCGGCCGCCCACGCGGCGCTGACGGAGCGAGGGGCGTCCGGGTCGGGGACCGCCTAGGCCCAGGCGCGCCTTCGGCACGCTGGCCTCTAAGCTCCTTGACGCTCGAGGGGTCTGGGACTATATTGACCCGCTTTTTTCTCAGGTCGGTCGGCGCGAATCCGTGTGCGGCGCGCAAGCCACGGCGCCCCTGAGAACGATGGTGGGAGAGGGTCATGACTACCAAGAGCGGCAAGGGAAAGTCGTCCGGAAGCGCCAAGCCCGTCAAGACCGCCGCCCGCAAGGCCCCGGCAAAGGCCCCTTCCCGGACCCATGTCGTCGAGGAGAAGGCGGCAAAAAAGGCCGCTCACCCAACGGCCCGACCGGCGCCCAAGCCCGCGGCGCCGAAGCCCACCTCACCCAGGCCGGCCGCGCCGAGGCCTCCCGGGCCCAAGGCCGCCGCGCCGAAGCCTCCGGCGCCGAGGCCCGCCGTAGTGGCTCCGGCAGCTCCCGCTCGGCTCACCAAGGCCGCGCGACGCGCCAGGAGCAAGGAGTTCGAGCGCTACCGCGCGCTCCTGCTCGAGCGGCAGGGGGAGCTGATGCAGGCCTACAACGACTCGAAGGGCGACCGAAGGGTCCATCCCGACAGCGGGACCGAGGACTATATCGACTATGCGGTCAGCTCCTATGCGAAGGAGTTCCTCCTGTCGCTCAGCGAGATGGACCGCAAGCAGCTCCTCCTCGTGAAGGAGGCGCTCGACCGCGTCGAGCGGGGCGAATACGGCCGTTGCCAGCAGTGCGCCGAAGAGATCAGCCGCAAGCGCCTCGAGGTCGCCCCATGGGCCCGCTACTGCCTCCGCTGCCAGGATCTGGAGGAGCAGGGGCTCCTCCCGCAGAATCCCACCCGAATCGACGCCGATGCGGGGGAGGACGAGGAGCCCGAGGATCTCCCCGCAGCCGAACTCGAAGAGGAGTTGGAGACCGAGGAGGTCGGGGACCTCGAGGAAGACCCCCTCGGCGACACGGACGAGGAAGCCGGGGAAGCCGAGGAGGAGTAGGAAGGCACCGTTGCGGGTCCTGCCCGTCGGTCGGAGCACCCGGGAGGGGTGGGCGTGAAGCGCGAGCGTCCCCTCGAGGTCCGCGTCGCTCCGCACGGGGTCCGGCGCCTCGAGGCGGGGCACCCTTGGGTGTTTCGCGACGACGTGGCGGCCCCGGCCGCGATCGGGCACGGCGAACTCGTGCGCGTCCTATCCGCTCGCGGCGCACCTCTGGGATATGCGTTCTACTCGAGAGCGTCGAAGATCGCCCTGCGCGTGGTCCGTCGCGACGACGTGCCGCCCGATCGGGATTTCTGGAGCTCGCGGCTCGACGGCGCTCTCGTGCACCGGAAGCGGTTCGCGAGCGGGTGCACGGCGCTCAGGCTGATCTTCGGCGAGAGCGATGGTTTCCCGGGTCTCGTCGCCGACCTCTACGGCTCGCATCTCGTCGTCCAGGCCCTCACCCCGGGCGCCGAGCGCCTGCTCGACACGGTGCTCGACCTCCTGGAGGCCAGGATGTCCCTCGAGTCGGTTCTCGCGCGGAACGACCCCTCCGTGCGAGAGCTCGAAGGGTTGCCGCGTGAGGTTCGGCAGATCCGCGGAACGACTCCGCCCGAAATCGAGGTGCAGGAAGGTCCGGTTCGGTACGTCGTGGACTGCTTTCGGGGGCAGAAGACCGGGGCTTACCTCGACCAGCGCGAGAACCGACTCGCGGTCGCGGCGCACTCCGGCGGCAGGACGCTGGACGTGTTCTGCTACCACGGGCTGTTCGCGCTGCACGCGGCGATGCGAGGAGGGGAGGTGGAGGTGATCGACGTCTCGCACGACGCGATCGCGCGGGCACAAGCCAACGCGCAGAGAAACGGCCTGGCCGGCCTGAACTTCGCCGTGGGGAACGCGTTCGACGAGCTGCGCGACCGCGATCGGCGCGGCGAGAAGTACGACCTGATCGTCCTGGATCCGCCCGCGTTCGCGAAGAGCCGCGCCGACGTCCCCGAAGCGCGACGAGGCTACAAGGAGATCAACCTGCGCGCGATGCGGCTTCTGCGCCCGGGCGGGATCCTCGCGACGTCGTCGTGCTCCTACCACATGAGCGAGACCGACCTCGTCGCTCTCCTGGCCGGAGCGGCGGCGGACGTCGGGCGGTCGTTTCGTGTCGTCGAGAGGCGGGAGCAGTCGAAGGATCATGCAGCGCCGGCGCGCCTTCGGCGGCCAAACGTCCACGCACGCGCTCACGCACCTCCACCGGAATGGGCGGCACCGCGGCGAGCCCGGCAGTGAGCGCCTTGAAATAAAGCCCGGTGCCGCCGACCAGGATCGCCGGGCGGCCCGCGCGCTTAAGCTCGCCGAGCACATCGCCCACGTCGCGCAGCCATTGCCCGGTCGAATAGTTCACCGCCGCATCGACATGGCCGTAGAGCCGGTGCGGCACGCGCGCTTCGTCCTCGGGCGAAGGCCGCGCGGTGATGATGCGCAGGTCGCGATAGACCTGCATGGAATCGGCATTGACGATGACGCCGCCGAGCTTCTCGGCCAGTAGCAGCGCCAGCGCCGACTTGCCGCTGGCGGTCGGCCCTGCAATAAGCACCGCGCTG
>JAIQFR010000091.1 GCA_020073205.1 Terriglobia bacterium | reverse complement strand
GGCCGGTGCACCGTGAAGGGCACCGCGGACACCGCTCTCGCCCGGAGCCTCGTGGCGCGGTATCTCGGGGCCTGAATCGCCTCACCGCGCGCGAGGGTCGGCCGATCAGGCCGAGGCGGCATTCCGCTTGACGATCTCAACTAGGCGAACGTCCTCGCTCCCCTTAACGCCTACGACGCACGCTACCCACATTTACTTTCCCCCGGGTGGTGAATCACTTTCCTCGGCGATTGCGTAATGCCGTCGGCCTCACCCCCAGTCACGTGGAATTCTCCAAACCCAGTTCCGATGCGACGTGATCCTGTTACAATCCTCTTTTCACAACGCGTAGCGGGGACGACCAATATCGGTCGATCAAGAGTCGGTTCAGAATGCGACGCGGGAAGCGGACCAGGAACATGCAGGAGCGGTGGACAACTCCTCTGCCCCTTGTCCTGGGAAACCGAAACGGGGACCGCGAACGGGTACTTCGGGAGGCAAGACACCGAAAAGTGAGGGCCGTTACCCCAAGCCGTTTGATCGGGGGCTTTCGCTGCTTGAGGTACTCGCGCCATTCATCGGGATAGCAAAACCATGAAGGATGCAAACCAGGGTGAGAAGAAAGCCATTTTCGATGGGTTGATCAATCTGTTCAGTCAGAATCGCCACGGGTGGCTAGTGTTCTTTGGAACGGGGACATCCTGCGCCCTGGATCGTGGGTTCGGGATGTTGGCTCTTGAGGAGCACTTGCGGGACGAACTCCGCGGCGATAGAGATTGGAGCCAGGTCGAATCCCAACTGGACGCGGGAGGTTCTCTAGAACGAGCGCTCACGGGCATTGGTCTTAGCGAGGAGACGAAGTCGAAGATCCGGGAGGTGACCGGATCGTACGTCGCTAGTATCGACCTTGCAGCTCGCAACGACCTGTTGCTAGGAAGAAAGCGGTGGGTCGGCGACCGCCTAATCAAGGCCCTTACTCAAAGCCTCGCGCCGCGGAATCCCCGCTTGCCGGTGGTTACGTCAAACTATGACATGCTGATCGAGTACTCCTGTGCATCCCAAGACATTCGGTACACCACTGGATTCGTTGGCGATGTGATTCGAGTATGGAGTTGGGAAGGCGCACAAGACAGCCTGAATCAATGTCGCGTAAGTCGAAGGCGGTCGCAGGACTTGGTCCTTACGAATCCTGTTCGTCGAGTGGAGCTGTTCAAGGTGCATGGATCGGTTAACAGATTCAACGACCTGTCGAAGAACCGACAGGTGGAGTGCGATTTGTGGACTATGACGCCCCCGGAGGGCTTCCAGCGTGTGATCGCGCCTCCGGGAGATCAGAAATACGAAGAATATGCTGGCAACATCGAAACTGCCGCCGGGGCCAGGCAGGCAGAGGGTAGAGCCTCAGCATTCATCATGGCGGGATATGGATTCAACGACCCTCTTCTCCATCAACGGATTGAGGGGCGGGTTCGCCAGCACGATTGTCCCTTGGTGGTACTAACTCGGAGCGTCAGGAATGACAAAGTCGAGCGACTGCACGAATTAGGCAAACGAGTATGGATACTCGTAGCATCGCGAACTGGCAG
Organism: Terriglobia bacterium; assembly: GCA_020073205.1. Lineage (NCBI taxonomy): Bacteria > Pseudomonadati > Acidobacteriota > Terriglobia > Terriglobia bacterium. The sequence goes on along the minus strand of JAIQFR010000091.1, from coordinate 15,643 downwards.
CGAGGTCTCCGACGATACCCACACCGTGGTCTACCCGCCCGGGAACGCGAGGCCCGTGATTCTGGAAAATGAACGACTGTGGAGTTGCGACAGCTTTGCGGAGCGGATACTGGGAGGCTAATCATGCCGTTGTTCTCCTTCAACTTGGGCAACGCTGAACAAGATCCACACTATGCGGGTACTGTCGCCGCGGTCGATACCCGCAAGGTAATGCTGGACGTACCCGATCAGAGTCTGGAGAGGATCAGCGTCGGCAAGTTGGCCACCCTTCCGGTCGGGGGGCCGCTTGACGAGTGGCTCGTCGGTTTCATCGACCGGATCGTTTGCCAGGCGAAGTACGTTGCGCCACTGGCAAGCGGGCCTGAGGCGCCGAGGGAGGACGGGTCCGTCGGCGATTTGGTTGCTGGTCTGACACAGGGTAATGCAGTCACAATAACTCTGGTCGGGACAGTAAGACGTGAAACGGACGACAGCGGTGCGGTTTCATACCGATTCACGCGGTCTCTCATGAACGTGCCCGATGTCCGGGCATCGTGTTTCGTTCTACGAGAGAAGGCGTTGGAGCAATTCATGGGCCTGCTGGTGAAGGCCGGTGATACGGAACATGCACTTGCTGTTGGTCACTACACGCTCGACCCGACCGCCACGGCATTCCTCGATGGAGACAAGTTCTTTCAACGGCATGCCGCCCTGCTGGGCAGCACCGGGTCCGGGAAATCGTGGACGGTGGCGACGATCCTCGAACGCGCAGCGCGCCTGCCTTCGGCTAATCTGATCGTGTTCGATTTGCATGGTGAATACGCTGAACTGAGCTATGCGCGGCAACTCCGTGTTCCCGGCCCCGACGATCTGCAAGCACCGGCCCCAGATCTGTTGTTTCTCCCGTACTGGCTGATGAACGCCGAGGAACTGGTGGCGATGTTCGTGGACAGGAGCGAGTTTTCAGCACACAACCAGACGTTGGTATTTCAACGCGAGGTCGAACAAGCCAAGAGAGTCTTTCTGCAACGGCAGAACAAGACGGACGTGCTAGCAGCATTCACCGTGGACAGCCCGGTTCCCTTTCCTCTGGACGAGGTCATTGGAAAGATCGATGCTCTGAATAGTGAAATGGTCCAGGGTGCGCGGGGATTGAAACAGGGCGATTTTCACGGGCAGTTCAGCCGGTTGCTTGTGCGCGTGGGAACGAAGTTGAACGACAAGCGTTACGGATTCCTATTCCAGGCTCCGGCGAGCATGAGCACATACGAGGCGTTTCACGCCCTGGCGAATCAGCTTCTGGACTTCACGGAACAGAAGGCGAAGATCAAGGTGATCGACTTCTCCGAAGTCCCTGCCGATGCGCTGCCTATCATGTTGGGAATCGTTGCACGGTTGGTCTACTACCTTCAGTTCTGGATGCCTCGAGAGACACGGCACCCTGTGGCTCTGATATGCGACGAGGCCCACATCTATCTGCCTCATGACGGGGGTAATCCCAACGAGGAGCGGGCGATTGCGTGCTTCGAGAAGGTTGCGAAGGAAGGGCGGAAGTATGGGGTTTCGTTGGTCGTCGTGAGCCAGCGGCCATCCGATGTCAATGCCACGGTGCTCAGTCAATGTAACAACGTTGTAGCCCTTCGGTTGACGAACAGTAGCGACCAGGCGGTAGTGAACAGGCTGATGCCTGAGAGCTTGTCTGCCCTCTTGGAGGTGCTTCCCATCCTGGATGTCGGCGAAGCGTTGGTGGTCGGGGATTCGGTGCTGCTACCCAGTCGAATCCGAATTGAGCCACCGAAGGAACATCCCATCAGTGCCACGATCGATTTCTGGAGCGAGTGGAACAGGAGGGACCGAAGGCCTGATTGGCGACTGGCGGCCGAGAACATGCGGCGGCAGCGCAGGCGAACTTCATGAAGCGACGTGCACACGGCGCAAATCTCGACGATGGCGTTGCTTTGGCGTCGGCGGAAGAATTCCGTCTTCTATTTATTGACGGCCGTCCCGAGGTACGGAGCGCGTTGGAGGAGTGGCTCGCTGACGATGAACAGGAAGCTATGCTGTTCGGTGGGCAGATTGGCACGGGCAAGACGACACTGCTGAACAAGATCGTGCGGTCGCGTGGAGAAGCTCCTGTGATCCGAATGCGATTTGACACGGACTGCATTGACGCGACCGAGGGCGGGTATGTGGTCCTCTGTTTGGGGCAGGTTCTCAGGGCCTGCGTGGCGCGGGGTGTGCCCGCGGATGGGTGCGGCGTGGCAGTGAAAGACTTCGCCGCCCTAGGCCGCTCCGACTGGGCGACCATAGCGGATGCGATGACGAAACCGCCGGGGAACCTTGCGCTCGCGAACCAGATGCGTGACCTGGCCGCGCAAGTGACACCCAATAGTAAGCAGGTGCGGCGGGCATGCGGCACTCTACTCGATCGGCTTGCCGAACGTGTGAAACGCACCCCGATTCTGGTTGCCGATGGCGTGGACAAGTTCGATCCTACCACGGCGGACTACTTTTCGCTTAAGGACACCCTGGCGTTTCTGGCTGAGCGAAAGACGCTTTTCGAGGCGAACGCGGTACACCTCTTTCGCGAGTTGGATTACCGTGCAGGTATTCGGAAACTGTTCATTGGTGGCTTCCCTGATGACCTCATGAAGACGGTGTTCGCGAAGCGTCTCGGCCCCTATGCACCCCTTTATCAGAAGGCGTTTTCCCACTTGACGGAATATGCTGGCGGGAACGTCCGACAGGGTTTGCGCCTGCTGAATGGGTACTATTTCTACCGAACGCAGATGCGGAACGATCACGCAGCCGCGGTCGCGTTGGCCTGTCACCGTGTGGCAACTGACCTGCTGAGTGTGCCGTTCGGGCGCTTTCCTTCCGATGTGTTCTCTGTGGTCAAAAGGGACGGCTTCATTGAGGGCAGCCTATTGGCGGACCAAGTCACGGCGCTAGCAGCCAACGAAGCAGTATATCGAAACTGGCTCTTTCTCACTGCCGAACCGACCGTTTCGGCTCCAACGCGTTGGCCTGCCCGGCTCAATCCGCTAATTGAGATCGCGATTGATTGGAAGGCGGATGCGCCTCTGACGCCGGAGGAACAGGCGGTTCGGAAGTGGGCGCGCGAGCGTCATGTGAGTCCCGTAGGATTGAACGTCCCGACGAATGAACGTGGGGAGCCAGATTGGGACGGCTTCTGGGAGGAGATCAAGTCATCAAGTTCCTCGGAAGGCGAGTCGCTAAGCATTCTGCGCTTGCTCGACGAAATCGGTGCGGGCCTCTTTGGAGTGGAACGACGTGACCGGATCATTGTCACCTACAAAAAGCGAGGCAACCTAGACACGGTGAGGGACTTTCTTGTGGGCAAGGCCAACACCCATGAACCGTTCTCGTGTGTGGAACTCACACTCGCTGGCGGAGATGGGCGACAACCGGTGCAGGAGTTGATTGCGCGCCTCGCGAGTCGCAATACCCAAACGATTTACTCGATAGATCTTTCCGGAGACTGGACAGACGCTCAGCTTCGCGACTTGGAGCACCGGCGCGACATGTTCGACAATCTCCAAGTGCTCATGTGGATTCAGGAGGACGATTTAAAGGAGTACCTTCGATTCTGGCAGCAACTTCGGCAATTATTCCGAATCTATCGGCTAGAGGAAGACCTGTGGCGAGGCATAACGCCGGAAGAAGTGGCGGCAGACATTGAGGTGCTAGAACAAGTGTCCGCGGGACCAGAACCTGAAGGAGTGAGGCGGCTGCGATCAGTCCTGGAGTTCCTGCGGAAGGAAAGTAAGCGAGCATGACCCCACAGGACAGACGGCGATATCTCTTGTGGCATCTGATTGAACGCCACGCGTATTGCCCCTCGAGTTCAGCGAATCAGAGGACGTGGTGCACCTTGTTCGTTGCCTCGCTTTCCAAATTCTGGGGAGTTGACCCTCTCGTGGTTGATCCGGTATTTCCGAGGGGGAGCTTCCCTGTGCCTGGGACTGATTTCGCGATTGAGTATGACTTATCGAACTGGGCCGGCGTTCCGAAGAGAGCCAGTGTGCGAATTAGGTTCAAAGGCGTGGAGGTCGCATGTCACCACATCGACCACGCTTACAAGGAGCGGATGGGCCTGCTTGATCCGCCGAGCGGTAAGGTGCTCACGCTTTACACTAACAAGGCTTCGCAAAGCGAGGATGTTCTCGAGGACGTGCGCTGGGTGCTCGACTGTTACGTGATCCACCCATGCGCCCACGTGCATCCAAGTCCGGAAATCCTGGCCAATGGCGCCGATCTGGACGCCGGGTTCCGGAAGTGCCTCCACGAAGTCCGGCTTGGAACCGGGTTTACCAATCCCTTCGCCGCGCTGTTCCAGTATCGCGTGAACCTCGTGCTGGGGAAGACACCGGGGGCCACAAGAGAAGCCAAGAGGAAGGAGCGCGATAGGGTGGCGGCCCTTATACAGGACGCGGTTCTCAAAGGCACTCTAGAGAATGGCGTTTCCGCTGGCAAACTCTTTGGGTCCGTGAGGTAGTCCGCGGCGGCCCGATCAGCGGCGTTGCGCAATCACTGAGTGATGCACAAATAGATTGGGCCTTTCGCCGGGAAGCAGGGTAGTGGTATTCTGCAAACAGCGTCTCGGCGCCGGTTGAACAGGACGGGGGCTAAAGGTCGAGAGAGGGTTGCGGAGAGGGTTGCCGGTTGTGGCCGCGCCGGCCCATTAGCGTCGGTAACCAGAGCGTCGTGATGTCCGGGAGATGCAGCGCGCCGCGCTACTTCACGATCACGTTGGAGGTCCGTGATGGACAAAGCAATTGTGCTTGTGGAGTCGGGACCCAGACTGCTTCGAGAGCCATTGGTCCGAATGCTGAACGAAAGGGCGGCTGAGAGGCTCTACTTTCTTCGGAACGCTGCCGAGGGTTCTGCCAACCGGTGGATTGAGGAGTATGTGCCTCATGAGCGAATTCTGGAAATTGACTTTTCGGAGCGTGATGGCTTTGGCGACAGGGTTGTCAACGCGTTCGAGCGTTGTGGCGTCAGAATTGGTAGTGTCCTGGCGAGCCGCGAGGATTACGTATTTCACGCCAACGAGGTCGCGCGTTGCTCCAAATCACCACCGATCTCATGCGCGAGCAGCCTTGCACTGCGCCATAAGGGTTTGATGAGGCAGGCGTTCAACTGCAGCGGCGACCTTGCAGTCGTAAGATCGGAGACAGTCGATTCTGTCGAGGAAGGCCTCGACAAGCTCGACACCTTTGAAGGGGACATCGTCGTGAAGCCGGCGGAGCTTCTTGGCAGTGTGGGGGTATGGAAGGTCTGCAAAGGGGATCGTCATGCAGCTGAGCGACGTCTCGCGGAGGCAGCCGCAGCGGATGTCGTCGAAAATCTCCGCTCTACAACAGGCATTTCCAGCCAGGTCGTGCTTGAGGAGTATATTCCCTGTCTCGAGGAAATCAGCGTGGAAGGCTACGTGTACCAACAAAGAGCTCGCCCCCTTCTGATAACAGAAAAGCGAACGAGTCCGGAACCCACGTTCTTCGAAGTCGGACATCTGATCCCGTCAAAACTGATCTGGACTGGCCGGGATCTCGTATTTGGTACTTTCCGACGCATGTGCCACTCGCTTTCGCTGAGCGACACCGTTGTCCACGCCGAGATGCGGGTCCGACCCGACGGACTGGTTGTCCCAGTAGAACTGGGCGCACGACTCGCCGGAGACCTCATCCCTCAGCTGGTTGCGGCGGCAAGCGGTATCGACATGGAGCGAATCGCTGTTGCGCTTGCGCTTGGCGAAGACCCTTTGGTCGAGACGGCGGATGCGCGAGGGGCTGCAGGCATTCAATTCCTCAACCGCGAGCTTCCACCCCGAAGTTGGAACCCGGATGGAATGCCGACAGGGGTGACGATATGCCGCTATGACAGCGTCGACGAGGACCTTTCGCGGACCGGTCATCTTTTTGTCGTGGGCGACACACGGGAGCAAGTGCTCAGCCGCTTGCACGCCGTCGCTAACCAATTAGGAATTGGGTCGGCCTTTGTTTAGACAATCTGGCGTCAAACACAATCCCGGGGACAGACGATTTGTTCCTGCGCTTTGTATAGGCTGGGGGACCTGTTGAGGTACCGAGTACGTCGCGAGGTCCTCGATCTGTTTCCGGAACTCAGAATCGGGATTGTTGTCGGCAGGGGCCTCCGCGTCGGGAAGGCACCAGGGAGTCTCTGCGAGCGTATTTGGGCCAACATCACGATGCTACGCAAGGCCCATGGCCACGAGGTGATCGGGTCTCACTGCAACATCTTGGCATGGCAGAATGCGTATCGGGCGTTCGGTACGGAGCCAAAGAAGTACAAACCCACTGCGGAGGCGCTCGTTCGTCGTGTGCTCGAACAGTCAACATTCCCACACGTGAACGCCGCGGTCGATGCGTATCTCGCGGTCGAGCTCCTTCATCTTCTGCCTATCGGCGGTTACGATCTGGACATGATCCAGGGGGATATTGAGCTACGGACATCGAGAGGCGGCGAGGAATTCCTAGCCATCGGCGCGGCAAAATGCGAGAGGACGGCGGAGGGGGAGGTTGTCTACGCTGATGAGAGTGGCATACTCACACGCCGCTGGAATTATAGGGATTGCGAAAGGGCAAAGATTACGGAGCGATCGACAAACATTATCCTGACCTCGGAAGCAGCGTACGGAATGGCGGTAATCGCAGATCTCGAAGGAACCATCGAAAAAGTGATCGAATATGAACGCGAATTCTGCGGAGGAATGTACAGTAAGCTCTTCCTCGACGCCAGGACACCGGAGACAGATGTGCTTGTGCGCACCGGATGTTGATCCTGGGAGGGACCCGCAGTTCAAGGAGAAGACCGCAAGAAATACCCGCGCTTACTATCTTTCACCTGCGCCGGGGAATTCGCCGGGCGGCCCTGTCGGCTACGAAGCCGAGCAACGTGGAAGCTCTTCATCCGTGGTCGCGTCGAGAAAAGCGCGCACATTTGCCGTGAATCCGGGATCGTGCTCACAATGATTCCGCCAATCCCGTTTGCACGCGCAATCTAGGCCGAGAAGCTCGCGGGGATCCCCGGTTCCGTTCAACTCCTCGATCGCTAACAAGAATCTAATGTGGCAGCCGTTGTCGCAAAGATAATCTCTGATGGATGCGCGGGGTGCCGGCCGATACTGCCATCCTCCAATCCGAAGGTCCAAGGACAGACTGGCGCAACGCCGCACAACGTCCTGCACGGACCAAATGCTTGGCACTTCGTAGAGCCCGAGACCTGCGGCGAAATCTATGAAGCTGCCTGGCTGAATTGAAACGGGCTCAAGCGAAACACAGCTTTGCCCTTGCAGCGCCAATAACTCAATCGTTTTTACCGCTTCGTCGTTGGCCTCCTTCTCTCCAAGGAATATTGGCTTGAGTAACACATAGGCGAGGGGAATGAGCCCGGCGTCTCGGACGGTCTTAAAGGCGCCGATCTGAGCGGCGAAGGACGAGCCCTTGTTAACGCACAATCTTCGAACATGGGGGGTAGATGCGTCGACACCAATGCCGATGACGACGTCCTTTTCGCCAGCCCATTTCCTAATGTCGCGCAGTTTCTCAATTGTGATAAAATCCGGAGTCGATTCCAGGACGACACGGCGAATCCGCGGCGTTTCCGCTATGGATCGCAGAATTGCCTCGAATGCAGAAGATGGCATCTCCTGAGGGTTCAAGAACGAACCTGCATTGTACAGTGAGACGATTTCCCGATCGCGCGGCAACTCGCTCACGGCTGACGTAAACTGCTCCATAATCGCCTGCGTCGTCACCCGCGCACCGCGCGCGCTGACCTGATAGTGGCTGCAGGCTAAACATGGGCCACCTCCCTCCATGAGCGCCCATGAACAACCTCGTGCGAAGAAATATAGAATCTCGCGCTTCGTGGGTTCCCCGTGAAGACGGTCCGTGACACACTCATGCGCGTTGAGTCTCCACGGAAACTTCACCCGATCGGGACGCGCTTTCTTGATATTGGCCAGCGTCTTCTTGATTGTAGTTACTAGCTGATCCTCGGTTGCCTTTGGTAGCGGGCAGGCTTCAGTCATGACAGCTGTCTCCTACAGGAATGGATCATTCGGGTGGTACCGCGTGCTTGGCCGCTGGTGGTGCCTCGCCGGGAAGGGCGTGTCTGATGAATCGATACGTCAGAACACAGACAGTGATGAAAGAGCTCAGTGATACGGAACCAGCTAGCCAGTCAAGGACAACGCTGTCGCGACATTTGGCGATAATGTGCAGGGTCAAAGAGAGCAGTAGCCCGAGGAAAAGCGCGATCGTTGCTACACCATAGGATATTGTGCGATAACTTGTTACGTTCTTGCTTCGATAGGCACGAAGGTCGCCTCCGACCTTCTCGAGTTCCTTTTCAAGGCGCTGGCATTCAGCGGCGTGGCGCGATCTTTCGACCGCGAGGGTCTCCATTCTCGTGACCAAATGGGCGCGCTCCAAGTCGTCGACGCGATTGCCCGCGTATTCCGCATAGCGGAGGTAATCGGAACACGCATAAGCGACAATCGACGTGTACCAAGTGGAATTGCTGTCCGTCTCCAGGCCCCAACCCGTGAGGGGGCCAGTCCCGTCAGGCCGAGGCTGCTCGTCGCGACGCATCGCGTAGATCCGAGCGAGGAGTTTCTGCACGCACTCGTCACGGGGGTCTATGCCGCAGGCCAAGAGCGCCTGGAGGACGCGTGGACACGCTGGGATGGAGATGCCTTGGTGAATCGGTCCCATCCCACCGTCGGCAACTCGGAGGTCTTCGATTGTATCAGCGAGAAGGCCTTTCTGAATCCGGATACGCAGGAAGTTCACGCCATCGACAATCAGGGGTTCGGTGACGGGCAGGACCAGTGAAAGAGCCGAAAGTACGAGAGCGGTATTGCCCGGGTCCGGCTCCTCACTGTGTTTCGTCGCTCCCCAGCCGGCGTCCTTTTGCGCCTCGCGAAGCCATTTCACGGCGTCGTCAATAGTCCTCTCATAGCTTTGCGAATTGTGGCGACAGCGGATGAGAGCGGCAAGCGCATGGGAAGTTGGGTCGACGCGGCTAGTTTCTCCGTAAAACGTCCCCCAGCCGCCCTTGTCATTTGCCTCCGCTTCTATGCCAGTTAGCAGTTCCTCGACCAAACGCCCGATGTAAACGGACGTGAATCTCTCGTCCGGTAGGTCTCCGATCCGATAACGCTCGATTCCATTCTTCAACATGTCGTAGCGAATCGCGGCCAGGGCGAGGACTGCTCGGACGGAACTGTCGACGACACCGCGATCGAGGGGGAACTCCCCGAGCGCCAGGACGAGCTTGCCGCCTCGCGGAGACGCCCAGAGGCTCTGCTGTATCACGCCAAGGACAGTCTCTACGGAACCTTGGGGCACTGGCTTCCGTGCTTCGAAGAACGCGACAAGCGCCTCAGCGGATGTCCAAGCGAAGTGCCGCGGCTGGCTGGATTGCTTGAAGCGGACGGGGAAGACACCCTTGGCGCGATACAGCACCGTCAACCAGTCTAACGCGAGACCTTGCATCTCCCGCGCCAATCGGACGTTAGTCACAGGCGGTCTCCTGCGTCAAGTACGCAAACTGCATTTGATACTTTTTCCGTTAGCGAATCACACTGCTTAGCAGCCGGCTCGATTGCTGAGTTCATATCCTTACAACGGTAGGCTCGGTCGAGTGCGAGGGGTCCGCAGAAAAAGCAAAGAGGGGGTAACCGGGTAACAAAACACAAATGAAGAGGCCGAGGGCGACGATGGCATCGGCTAGGAACGGCCACCTAGTCGCGGACTCGCGGTCTTTGCGGTTCTTCATTACGAGGCGATAGGTGTGGCCGAACGTGAGAGCCAAGACTAGGAACGGTGAGGACGACTGTTGGCAGGGTTGACGCCAGATAGCGATCAAGTGACTTCGTGAGGACGTGGATGAATGCCGAACCAAAGAGGCGGACGCCAATTGCATTAACACGTCTTGAAGGAAGTAGAGACTACCAGAGGCGTCGCGCGCCGAGCAGGACGAGAGAGATGGCTCGCATTTCCGCGCGCATTGCGCATTCTGCCGCGGGAGGTGTTCAGTAAGGTTCATTCGCGACAGGAGATGAGTCGGATCCGATGAGGCTGCTTGCGGGCGAAAATATGAGGGGAGCCAACGGGAGGAGCCATGTAGTTGGCGCATACTTGCGACACGATGTTGCCCCGGCGGTGTTGCCCTGCCTCTCCGAACGGTTTTGGCGATCACCTTGTTCCCGAGGACGCGCAGCGTCTGATGCGCTTGTAACGACTGAGGCTGGGTGCAATCGGAGGTCTGCTGGTCTGCTCAAACATGACAAAAAAACTCTTTTGCGGAATATTTCAGGCGTTCCTCGTTGAAACGATACCGCCTGAACGGGAGCTTGGGAAGGTATTTCTCGCGTCGTCAGCCCAGACGAACGAGACACAGCCCACCGCCGACGAGGTAGACCAAGGCCGCGGCCGTCAGCACGCCCACTCGCACGGACAGACCGCTGGGCGGCCGCGAACGTGGTGCTCCACAGGATGATCGCCAGGACGCCGGCGCCGGTGCTCCTGGCAGCATGGCCGAGCACCTGTCCCGTTCAACGTCTGGACCCCGAGCCTGCACCGGACCGACCTGCCCCCCCCGCGACGCGCTGCCGCCCTGTCCCTGCTGCGTCGAGCGCCGGTTCGAATTCCTCGACGCGGCCACGAGCCCGGCCGAATCGCTCTGCGGGCGGGACGCCGTCATGGTGCGCTCCCTCGCCGGGTCGCCGCCGAGCTTCCCCGAGATCGCGGCGAGGCTCAGGCCCCTCGGCGAGGTCCTCGTCAACGCCTTCGTGCTGCGCTTCAGGGTGCCGCGGTACGAGCTGACGCTCTTCCAGGATGGCCGGTGCACCGTGAAGGGCACCGCGGACACCGCTCTCGCCCGGAGCCTGGTGGCGCGCTACCTGGGTGCCTGACGCGCGCTCGCGGCGGCTAAAGCCAGTTTAAGCTTGGAAGAAAGCCCTGCCGCGTGACGGTCAGCGGCGGGGTGACATAGGGCCCTGCCCCTGCGCGGAGCCGAGAAGGTCGATTGTCCGCCCTGTGCCTCCTGGCCGATTGACGGACCTCGCCGTACACTACGTGGTCGGCGTCTTCCGACGATACAAGGCACGTCATCGAGCCAGAAGCGCGCAGATTACGGGGTCGCGCGGGGGAGGGGCACATGGTCGACGTCGGGTCGTCTGCGGAGGGTCCTCGGGTTCGGAGGGACGTCGCCGTTTTGTGCGCGGTCCTTCTGGCCGCGGCTTCCAGCGTGTGGTGCTCGACCGGGCCGGACGCTCCGTCGGACGGGGCGATCCTCGCCCCGGGTGTGGACCCGCTCCCGCGACCGGCGGTTCCCGAGGCCATGGCGACGAACATCGATTTCGTGACCCGCGGTCTCTTCGGTCCGGCAGGCTGGCACGCGATCGCGTACAACGCGTCCAAGCAGCACGTCTACATCGGCCTGCGACACAGCTTCACGATCTACAACGTGTCCGATCCGGCCAGACCGAGTCTCGTTGGATGGTTGGAAGTCGACGCGCAGATCTACCAGGACGGGATCACCGATCTCGTCTATCCCGGCTCGGGGAACCTCGTTTACGGAACCGCCGAGGGCGATCTCGTCGTCTTCGACGTGACGTCGCCGTCCGCTCCGGTCGTGCGAGGCCGGCTCGGGCTCTCGGGAGCGAGGTTCCTCGCCGTCTCCGGTTCGCACGCTTACCTGTCGGCCGGCCCGGCCGGGGTCATCGTCGCCGACCTCTCGAATCCCGCAAGTCCGAGCGTCGTGGGGGCCTACCACGCTCCGACAGGGCTCCTCGGGGACATCTCGGTTCTCGGCAGCTACGTTTACTTCACCGTGATGCCGGACCTGTTCAGCTTCCCGGAGGTGTGGATCCTCGACGTCTCGGTGCCTTCAGCGCCGACGCTCGCCGGGAGCCTATCCGGTGGCGGCGCCAACTTCGAGGCGCTCGCGACCACCGCCTCGCCGCCGCGTCTCTTCGTCACCGACACGAGCTTTGGACTCTACGTCTTCGACCTGACCAACCCGGCGGTTCCCCTGTATCTCGGCGCTGCGGCCAACGCGGGTTACGGGCAGGATGTGCAGGTCGCGGGACCCTACGCCTACACGCCGACGACCCTGGGATTCGACGTCGTCGACGCGTCCAACCCGTTGAATCCGACGCTCGCGGGCCGCTACACGGGGTTCCCCTCCTACGGCAGCCCCAGCGGGGTTGCCGTCACGAACGGCTACGCGTTCGTGGCCGCGGGTCGGGCCGGGCTCCAGGTCATGGACGTGGTCCCGGCCTCTCAGCCGTCCGTCGTGGCCGCAGTCGAAGCACCCGGGGACGCGCGCGACGTGTCCGTGAGCGGCGGCCTTGCCTATTACGTGAGCGCCGGCCAAGGACTCTTCATCGTGGACGTCTCCGTCCTCGAGCGGCCGAAGCTCGTCGGGAAGTTCCTCGCTCCCAACGGCAGGGTCGTCCAGGTCAGGGACAAGATCGCGTACTTCGGCGACGGGAGCGGGCTCAAGATGATCGACGTGACCGATCCCCACGCCCCGTCCCAGCTCGGCGGGCTCGCGACCGGCGCCGTGAACCACCTGCACGTCGTCGGCAACCTCGCGTACGTGGCCGCCGGGACGGCCGGCGTCAAGATCGTCGACGTCTCCGTCCCATCCGCGCCGGTGCTCGTCGGGACCTACGACTCGCCGGGCTCCGCCTGGGACGTCAAGGTCGCGGGCAAGCGCGCGTTCGTTGCGGACTACACCTCGGGGTTCGAGGTCGTGGACGTCACGAATCCTGCGGCGCCGGCTCTCCTCGGGACGTACTCGACGTACTGGGAGGCGGTGGCTGTCGACTTTTCCGGCCGGTACGCGTACGTCGCCGAGGGCGGCGGTCGGCGCGTCCAGATCCTCGACGTGTCGGACCCCGCCTCGCCGGTCTGGATGGCCGACATCCCGACGCCCGACGACGCGCAGGACGTGCGCGTCGTCGGAAATCTCGCCTACATCACCTGCCGCTACGGGGGGCTTCGCGTGGTCGACGTCTCGATCCCATGGGCGCCCGTGGAGGTCGGCTCGTACGTCACCAACGAGCCATCTTGGAATCTCGGATTCCAGGGCGGCTACGTGTTTCTATCGGAGTCCGACGGCGGTGGGCCGATCGTTCACTACCGCGATCAATGCTTCGACGATTTCGAGCCGAACGACGAGGTCGCGAAGGCGTGGCCGGTCGCCGCCGGCGCGACCATCGAGCCGAAGATCTGTGGCGTCGCCGACGTGGACTTCTTCGAAATCCGCGTTGGCGAGGGTGGCACGCTCGACGTCACCATGCAGCCGCCGCCCGGCAAGGACTACAACCTCTTCCTGTACGACCCTGCCGGAGCGCTTGTCGGAAGCTCCACCTCGGCGGGGGACGCGACGGAGCACGTCGTGCGAACGGTCGCGAGCGGTGGAACCTATGCCGCCAAGGTGGTGGGCAACGCGGGCGACAGCGACGGCGCGCGCCCGTACACGTTCTACTACTCGTTCACGCCCTGTCCCACGCCGGCGCACGCCGTGTACATCTACACGATGTCGATCGACGTGAATGGGAACGTCGTGCTCCACATCCAGGACCCGAATCAACCGGCGACCCGCACGGGGTACAACATCTACCGAGCGACCGCACCCCAGGGCCCCTTCACGCTCCGGGCCTCGAACGTCGTGGACATGGACCAAGGTCAGCCGAACATCCAGTACACGGACGTGGACTCGAGTGGCGGCGGTTCGTACTACTACCGGGTGACGGCATACAACGGGAACTGCGGAGCGGAGGGCCCGCAGTAAGGCTCGACCCTCGGAACGGCTTCGACTTCCGTCGGATCGATCGCCCGTGCGGCGTCACGATCGGTACGCCCGTCGTATTCCCACCCCAGCCCCTCGGACGCCGCGCGCGCTTCAGTGACGAAACGCTCGTTCTCATCTCGGCGCCCGAACCGCGCGTGGACGCCGGTGCCGGGCAGGCCGCTGGGCGGCTCTCCTCGACGATCGCGACCGCCATTCGCGACCCTTCCCCGACGCAATAATCGCGTTTTCCATGGCCGTTCCTTCCCGCAAGCTTGAAAAAGCGCACCTAGAATTTGAGGCTCTCCCGGAATGCGGGACAATGGCGTTCGAGTATTGTCCTTTAGCGGGAGAATCCGGACTTGCCTCGCCTAATTCCTTGCCCATATTGAACTTCGAGCGATCAAGCGGCCCGGCGAGCCTGGAAGACACCATGCGATCCAACACGCGAGAGACCGTGCGAACGAGTCGGGCGATCAAGACCGGCCTCGCCTTGCTCATGATCCTGGTCCCTCTCCGCGCATGGGGCCGCACCGTGGTTTACCTCGAGGGGACCGGGTATCCCGTCGCGTCGCTGCTGCTCGCCGCCCCGACGAGCAGCTCGCTCCCGAACTACGACCCCGCTCGAGACGCGCTCCCCGGGTTGCTCGTCGCGAGGGGTGGCAACGGCGTGTCGGAGACGGACCCGTCGAGGTACCAGCAGTGGGTCGCGTCCGGTGGCGCCGTTGAACTCGATGGGCCGATGCAGCTCGAGTTCTGGGCCGCGATCGCCGGGTTCGCCGTCGGCGTACGTGGCGTCGTCGATGCCTTTCTCCTGGACTGCGACGGGAGCGGCGTCGTGTGCACGGAGATCGCTCACGGGAGCCGCGACATCCTGGACTGGTCCGGCGGCTTCCATTCCTGGGGACGGCACGCGATCGGGTTCGGCCGCGTTCACCACGCCATCCCGGCCGGCCGGTCGCTCGCGGTCCGCGTAACGGTCGGCGCCGACTCCCAGGGCGACATGATGTTCGCCTACGGCTCGTCGGCCTTCCCCGCGCACCTGACCGACGCGGCGATCGACGACATCGCGGTGGATTGCGACTTCTCGGACTGGAGCGACGGCGCGGGCGTCGAGTTCGTCGTGGACGACCAAGGGGGGCCCGACGACTGGTCGAGCCCCGCCAAGCTCGACGTCACCCGCTTCGGCGCATCGAGCAACCTCGTCGACTCGTTCGAACTCCTCATGGCGCTCGACGACGTGCCTGCCAAGGGCGGCACGATCGCGACCCTCATCGACACCGACCGGGACAACTTCGCGAACTATGCGGTCGTGGCCGCTCCCGACGGGAGCACGACCGTCCTCGAGCTCTATCGTTGCGACGACACGCTCATCGGCGGATGCGGCAACGCCCTCCTGGAGCGCACGTATCCGGCGACCCAGCTCTGCACGGGGACCGCGCCCGGCCCGTGGAACACCGACACGATGGTCGAGGCCTCATTGCCGTTCAACGACGTCGGGGTCACGACCGAGCCCGTCGTCTTCACCTCGCTCGTCTCGTACGCCTCGGCGTCGCTCCTCAACGCTCCCAAGGACTCAGTGCTGGGGAGCCGGCGTTTTCATGCTCGACCACAACGCCAGCGAGTGGCGTCCGATCAATACCGTCATCAACGAGAAGACTTCCTCCCGGACCGTGATGAAAGGGAAGAAGAAAACCACAGTAGCCACCAAGACCGCGGTGCGTTCGGTGTTGGATGCCAAGGTCAACGACCTCGAAGTCACACCCAAGCGCTGGCTGGCAGCCACGAACTCCGGCTTGTTCACCACCTC